>CAYPUH010000006.1:0-40788 GCA_964413725.1 uncultured Cytophagia bacterium | reverse complement strand
CATTGTGTCGACATTGTGCCGGACCCGATCCCTGAACACCAACAGGCGGGGTGTCTCGATACGTTCGGGATGTTCGATCACATAGGGCGTTGGAATATGGCCACACCTGAATGTCATGTTGTTCTCTCTATTTGATTGTCGCGGACATGTCGGCATCGAAACCGGCGTGGACGCAGGTGATCCATTGCATAAAGGGAGTCGTCCCACCCTCGACCTCGCTGTTGTGCAGGGTTGCCCAGGGTGGAGCGTTGGGGCATTCGATATTGCTCCCCACCGAGGTGATCAGATAGCGATTGTCCATTTGTCCCGGCACCGCGGTGTCCAGTGTCAAATCCACGGGAACCCAGCCATAGTGAGGTATAAACACTTCTGCCCACATATGATAGTGCCACTGATCGTCATCGGACAGGTGAAACCCTGAGACGAGGCGAGCCGGGATTTGGGCATAGCGGCACATGGCAACGAACAGGGTGCTGTATTGACCACAGTCACCCCGCATTGTTTTCAACATGGCTGCCGCTCCCCGTCGGGACGGTGGGTAGTGATACTCTGCATGGGTGGTGATCCATTCCGCCAGTTCGAGTGCCTGATGCCAGAGGGTCTCGGCGGGTTTGATAAGGGTCTGGATGGAATCCTGAAAGGCCGAAGGTAGGGCAAATCCGCGTTCGGTGTCCGTATAGGCACGAAAGAAGACCGTCGTGGAATCCAGGGTACCGATACGGTCGGTCTGAATGTCGTGCTTCAGTGCATAGGTGGTGAATTCGACAGTTCGCTTAACGGTCAGAGATGACGTTTCCGCCAGACCGTGATAAAAGGACCAATAGCGAATACGATTGCCCCGAAGGTGGTCCTGATAGACGGTGGACTCTCTGGGCTCCAGATGGGTGATCCGGATGTGACGTTGTGTGGACCGATTGACGGGAATGGGTGACCACAGTTGCAGGTGCGGATGGCCCAAATTGGGGATTGTCAGGGAATCGGACAGCTGCCGCCACAGGTCATTGGACCAGATTCGGATATTCCGAGCTTCCCAGATCTGCTCGAGTCGTCGTTTCACCGGGGAATGCAGAGCGGGACGGTAGACGACATCAGGGCTCCGCAGCACCGTTTTCACGGCAACGGTGGAGGTGTCCACCGTTATGGGGCGATTCCAGAACGGCAGACACTGAGGTCCTGTGGTTATCAGGAACAGCAGCGATATCGTAACGATTTGGCGTCTCATTGGCTATCGGGTTCCGGTTGTGTTTTGACAAACAGGGGTGCGGCGCTACCGTCTTTTTCCTGTCCCATATAGATCGTGTGATGCGGGAAAGGGATTTCGATATTGTGTTCATCGAATTTTATCTTGATCCGACGGTTGAATTCACGGCCGATGCGCCATTGTTTGATGGGTCTGGTGGTAATCATGCCCTTGATAACCAGGGCTGAATCTCCAAACTTGTCCAGACCAAAAATTTCTCCTGGCTTAAAGATATCGACTGCAAAATTTTCATCGGCCTTTAATTCATCCAGAACCTCCTGGATGAGGCCGATCACCTGGTCCACATCCTCTTTGTAGGCAACACCGATTTCAAAAACATGTCTGGAAAAGCCCTTTGTAAGGTTGGTAACGGTGTCGATTTGTCCATTGGGGACAAAATGGACCTTTCCTTCCAGATCGCGTAGAATGGTCATCTTGAGATTGACGCGTTCCACCAGTCCGGCCTTTCCGGCGATCGACACCACATCCCCAACGCGAATCTGGTCCTCGAGCAATATGAAAAATCCATTGATGACATCCCGAACCAGATTCTGGGCGCCAAAGCCGACGGCCAGACCGACAACACCGGCGGCAGCCAGGATGGGGCCGATCTCGATATCCAACTCTCCCAAAAGCATGATAAACGCAGTTCCGAGAACCACCACGGTGAGCAAATGACGGATAACCGTTCCCAGGGTATCGGTGCGCTTTTGAAATTCAGCATCCGCTTTGGGACTTTTTTGCATCAACCGTACCAGACGAGTGGATAAAATGGTGACAACTTTGAGGGCGATCAATGTGATCACCAGAATCAAGAGTATAGATGGACCCGTCTCTTTAAGCCATTCCCAGGCGGGTTTTAATATTTCAATATTCATGATGTCTCCTCTTGAAATAGGATGCAGATACAAATGAGACGTATGCCTGGCTTATACGGAAGTTGGACAGGGTCTGAAAGTCTGACTCATTATAGTGTAGTAAATTTGCTGCTTTTGATCAAGAGAAACGTCCGCGGTCACGGACGAGTCACCACCACTTTTTGGTGTAATCGGGTGTGGGGTGTCCTGACGACGAGAAAATAGAGACCGGGTGGTATCGGTTGTCCCATCCGGTTGAGTCCTTGCCAGCGAAAGGATGTGATCGAGGATCCGGGGGTGATAGACAGTGGGAGTGAGTGTATACGTTGCCCCAGGATATTGATGACCTCCACGGTATAGGTTCCGGGAGGTGCGGTCAGATTCGCTTGCATAATCTGTCCGGAGGGTATCGGATTGGGGTAGGTCGTGGAGAGATGAAAGGTGTCCGGAGTATGCCGGGGCTGCTCATCCACGACTGTGGGTGTCTGTTGCTGTTCTTGTGATACGATTGTGGGAGGATGCGCGATCCAGTCCACCAGGGTTTGGCCAAGCTCCGTTGTCTGGTTGGGCTCATCAAGGGCATATATCCACAGACCGACATTCAGGCGATTGGTCTTTAAGGCTGTGGATGCATCCAGCTGGATGCCCATATCTCCGAAAGAGCGAAGGTCTCCTGTATCCAGAGTCTGATCTCCGGTGCTACCGGGTTGTTGCTGATCCCAGTAATAGAGGCGTGTTTGTGCGTTTTCGATGGTGGGGACATCCATGATCTTGATTACGGTGCGTGCATTACCTCTTGCCATGGCCCATTGCAGCCCCGCATCGGCTGAAAGGGCGATATTGGGTGTGTCGGGAGTGCCATCGATGGGGATCCCGTCGGGATTTGCCTTCGAGTAAAAGGTCATTGCTCCGGCGATGGAGGAGCTGAAATCGATGGATTGCCGGACATGCCGGAGTCCCAGCAATGCGATGGTGGTGGCACTGATTTCAGCATCGATCACTCCCACATGAATGGCATAGGGATAATAGGTCACGGAATAATCTGCTCCCGTTGTCAGATTGACAATGGGCAGAGCGACGCGATTCCGGACATCCCGGAACGAGCGCAGGGGATAAAGATGCGGGGAAACCGGATCATCCGTGGCGGAAAGGCTTTCTTCGGTCACCTGGTAGGGCTGTCCGTAAAAGGACCCGGACAGGCGCAGTTTGAGGCGGTCCATGAGATCGGTGGGATCTGGCGTCAGGGTCAGATAGTTGAGCCATCCGCTGGCGGTGTGAGCTACCGTATAGGCGGGGGTGGACAGGGTGTCGGCTGCAGACTCTGAAGAGGGAGCCTCTCGATAGGTAAAGAGAGAGGGTGACGTTTCCCGTGATAGTCGGTATAGGTAAAGCCATCCGGCTTGTTCCGGATGCCGTGGATCCTGAAATTGCAATTCGAGACGGCTGCCGGATTGCAGGGCGGGATCGGATAGCCACTCTGATGTGGGGGCTCGGTCCCCGAGGTCACCGGGCATCACGACGATTTCATCCCACGGATCGATTGTTCCGTTTATCGCTTCGGCTTTGTTGTATTTGGGTTGACTGTCGACGATCATGATCTCATCTATTTGGACAGGAATGCGGGTCCATGCCGCAGTGGCCATGGAATACCGAAACAGCGTCCAGTTGTCGATCCTCAAATCGTCCAGGGCAAGGGTTTTTCCCTGGATTATGACCGGAACGTATTCACGGTCAAGTGTCCGTGTCTGGGCCATACCCATGGAAGTGGCCAGCAGTACAAGCAAAAAAAGTTTTTTGATCATGCATTGTCCTCATCCAGTGTTGTCGATGGACTGCTGTTTCCCGTTCAACCGATTCGGTGTCCGGGGTTAAAAGGCGCCCTGAACCACAAGGACGATATTTCTGATTTCCCCCAGGACCCGTTCAGACACGGTATAGTGATAATTTAGAGCGTTGCGCACGTGGACCTGGACGGAGAGAGGAGACCACTCCAGACCGGCATGTAAGTCCCAGACATGAGTGGGTACCCGTTCGTCAAGGGGATAGATGGCGACCCGTTCAATCCGGCTCATATAGCGATAGTCCGCCCCTATAGAAACCGCACCAAGGCGCAACCGGGGTGAAAAGGATCCAATCCAGGGCGGTCGATAGAGCATGGGCGCACCGGACTCGACTTCACGGGGATTCATCCAGGTGAGAGAGGATTCGAGGTGAAATCGATTTTTCCAGAGACTGAGACGCAGCATCGATTCGAGGCCCCAGATGCGTGCATCGGGCTCGTTGAGAAACTGTGCTGACAGATCGGAATCGAGACGGGGTTCGATCAAATCGCTATACCGGTTATAAAACCCCGTCAATTCGATATAGAGGTGTCGTTGAACGTGCTGGCGGATGCCGCAATCGATCAAAAGGGAGCGTTCCGGATCCAGATCGGGATTGGGCAATGCGCGAAAGTCTTTTGATTCGGCGGAGATAAACCGTTCCACCACCGTCGCGGCCCGGAATCCTCTGCCCACAGATCCATGCAGGATGGTTCCCTCCAGGGGTTGGTAGCTGAATCCGATTTTTGGACTCAGCTGATGTTCAAGAGAATCGCCTACCAGGGTATAGGTGTCCCACCGCAGTCCGGTCTGGAGTTGCACGTTGGGTGTGAATCGCCAGACGTATTGCAAAAACGGTGACCAACCTCTTGCCTGCTGTTTGCCATAATATTCGGATTCAACATCATCGTATTTAAAGTCCATTCCGGCAGAGACCTGATGACGCGTGGAAAGATATCCGTTTATTTGTATTTGTCCGGCTAATCCCAGAGCCGGAGTAAAAGCGCTGGTGATATTGAAGGGTAGCCCCACCAGTTGTTGATTGTAGGACAGTCGCAGACGTGTATTAAAGCGGGGGGAGAATTGGTGCCTCAGTGTGATATAGCCGAAATAGCCATCCAGGTCGATTTGATCACCCTGTTCTGTGCGTGGAACCTGGAGGGCGCGGTCCTGCTCGATCCATTGTAAAAAGAGTTCTTTGCGTTCCTGGCTGGCACTTGAAAAGAGAGTTAACAGCGTGTTGGAGCCGAGACGGGTTCTGAGTTTGCCGGTGAGATACCAGCGTTCGAAAAAGCCATTTTCCCGGTCACCTGTGGATCGATGATGAGAAACCGCAATTCGCCAGCCAAAGGGTCCTGTGGTATGGGAGAGACTCGCATCAGACCGATGGAAATAGAGCGTCTCATCTGTCCAGATCCATTCCGGTATCGCCGGATCGTCATAGAGTCCCACACTTTGACGAACGGAAACGGAAGGCTGTTTTGAAGGCGGCTGGGTCAAAATATTGATCACACCGCTGATGGCACCGGATCCATAGAGTGAAGAGGCAGCCCCCTTGAGAACCTCGATATGGGCGACTTCGGTGATCGGAATCAGATTCCAGTTCACCTCTCCCAGGTCGCTGGCCAGAACCGGGACATTATCGATCAGCACCAGGTGGCGCGTTCCTCCGAGGCGATTGTATCCGGATCCGCCGCGGATGTTGATGTTGTCACCCACGAGGGTGACTCCCGGTACAAAGAGCAAAGCGTTCTGAAGCTGTTGCAGATTTCGTTGCTTAATGTCCCGGCGGGAAACGATGCCGATACTGGAGGCGGCCGCTTCCAGTTCCTCGGGCTGTCTCGAACCGGTGACCACGATCTGATTCAACTCGATGGTCGCCGGAGTCAGGGTGATGTCTTTGGTGATCGGTTCTTGGCCGGGGATGGTCACATCGATCATTTGGTGTTTATAACCGATATACCGTACAGAAAGCTGATACCGTCCACCCTCGAGTCCCTCCAAAGCGTAATAGCCTTTGGCATCGCTGGTGGTTCCGATGGTGGTACCCTCGATGATGATGTTGGCTCCGGCCAGGGGGGAACCGGTGTCGCTATCCAGGATACGGCCTTGAATCCCAGGCCAGGCCAGCATGGGAGCGAGACAAAACAGAATCAGACACGGTCTGATGATGGGGTTTTGGACATTCAATGAGATCATGATCGTACTCAGAGCAAGGACCAATCGCAGACGATATCGATGTTTTTGGCGACAGGATGATATTTGTCGATACTGACGGTTTTTGATTCGATTTCATACGTTACGGGGTCGAATCCATAAAAGCCCAGGATATTGCCATAATTCCATGCTTGACCCTTTTCCTTCCAGATGGCAGCGACCAGTTCATAGGTGGCATCTGGAGCAGGGATGTCATATTCACTCTTGTCTCTGCTCAGATTGATCGATTTATAAGTAAAGACCACATCGCCGAGTGATTCAGGAGGCATATTGACCACCGCGATCACTCGCACCGCCTCCACCGATTCCGGTTTTTGGTCGCGATTGAGAAATATCACCTCACCGGTGATGCCAGTATCGAGTGTTCCCAGACCATGGTCGATGTTGCAGTGGTATCCAGAGATCGCCAGCAAAAGAGAAAGAATGTATACTCGAGTCATCATAGACTGTTTAAATCATACCTCTGTTTATCAGCGGAACCGCGATTAAAACCGGTTCAATCCCCCCTGCGCGGTATATGTTTGAAAAAAGAGGATGGCAGTACACCATCCTTTTTCAGGTTATTCTGATGGTTGATGCGCCTGGAATGTTTCAAGAAGATTAGAGACCGCGTCTTTATGCACCACAAAAGCGAGAATTTTGAGTTTGATATAATCTCCATGAAAGAAATAATAACCTGGCGTATCGCCCTTGAATGCGCTGGATGCAGAATCTTTGATGAGAAACCAATCCTGACCGTTTGAGCGATGGTATCCAACGATATGAACACCATGGTCATCCCCTGTGGTTCCATTATCATAGCGAAATTCCCGTGAATTTTGATCAATATCGTCACTGGGGATATCAAATGTGGGGATGATGGCCAGATCCTCGGGACCGTAACGACCGGGTTCCGATACATCTCCGGCGATCGCGACAGAATAGCCGTTGCGTATGGCGTTTTTGATGCCGGCATAAAAGTCAGGTAGCGGTACATTGAAATAGTCTTCACTGTGCCACCAGTTGTCCGGGACATCGTAGGCATCGCGGGTCCAGAACGGGATATTGAGGAACGAGGTAAAGGCGACATAGTCATCCGGGGAAAGCCTTAGATCCTGCTGCAGAAATTCGACAGGGGTTTTCTGTTCGCCGTCGACGACAATGGTTTTCGGCGGAGCGCCCATGTATTTGTCCAGGATAAGCCGGGTATGGGCGATGACAATGTCTTTATCCCACAGATCCTCTTTTTCTACATAGTCGAGATATCCTTTGAGCTCTTTGATCAGGGGTTTATGATTGTACGTTGAATCTCCATTTGTGTATCCGGTATAGTCCAGTGCCCGGACGGCGCCGTATGTTTTCATGCGTTCGAGGACGGCGTTGTGCTGGGATCCTTCCGAGACCCTAGAGTCTCCCTTTTGTTGGACAAAGCGTCTGACTTTTTCCACATATTCCCAGTAGACAGTAAACATCCTGGAGAGTTCAATTTTGCCCCGTCCCAGCCGGTAGCATTCTGATTCCAGAAATGATGTGGCTGAGAAACACCAGCAGGTACCGGTGGTATCCTGACGAATGGGAGGAAAGTGAAAAACCGGATTATAATCCTGCAGTGATTTTGAGACATCAAACCTCGATAAATCGGTCCGAAGTTTGGTGACAGAGTCACCGTAAAAGTCTGTTTCTGTCGTATAGTACACACTATCCCTGGGGGCTGCGTGCAAGCACAGGGCGCCGAGAAGCAAAATGAGGATACAGTTTTTCATGTTGAATGCTCCGGAGATTATGAATTGAAACGAGTTGGTCAGACTGTTGCGTCAGGAAGGATCCGGTTTGGGAAAGGTTCCTTCAATGGCCGCCTGAATGATGTCGAGTGTTTCGTCGGAAAAGTTTTGGTCCCGCAGCCAAAAAAGATAATCGATTTCGTTTTGTTGCACCCATTCGAGGGATTTTCCCTTGTGTTTACCAAATGCCAGCATCGCTTTTCCCTCTCGCCAATAGAATTTTCGGTCGGGTGTTACCCAGCGATCGCCGGGATGGGAGCAAAAGGTATGCAGCCCACTTACTGTGGAGGGCAGGTCGTCGTATCTTGAGAGCTGGGCGTTCAGGATTTCCAGAGTGACCCGCACATCTCCCATGGCATCATGGGCATCGACATGGTCTCTGTCGCAATAGAACCGGTAAGCCGCCGACAGGTCGCGCGGTTCTTTTTTATGAAAAATTGTCTGTGCATCCACCACGCGGAACGATCGTGTGTTGAGGGGTGTTTGCGCTCGTTTGAGTTCAGCCTGTAAAAAGGGAACATCAAAGCGGGCGATGTTGAATCCCGCCAGATCGCAGTCCTCGAGGAAGGTGTGGATCTGAGGCGCAAAGTGCTGGAAGGGGGGAGCCTCCCTCACCGTTTCATCGGTAATGTGATGAACCCGTGATGCCTCCTGCGGTATGGGGATGCCGGGATTGACGAGTTCCATCCATTCGGTTTTCTGTCGTTCCGGCGTCATTTTCAAAAAGGCGAATTGAACGATGCGATCCCGTTCGGTATCGAGGCCCGTGGTTTCCAGATCGAAAACAACCAGCGAGCGCGAGAGTGATAATCCTTCAAGTCTGTCGGGAGAACGGGAGCCGTCCAGAGGGAGCGATGTTTGATACGGTTCGTCCATAAACTGTTCTCGTGTTGCTCCGTTTTTAAAACCGGTTCGTGTATTGATTCGCTGTCGTATGCGTTACAAGTTCAGGTTACTTTTCGGCCTGGTGAGATAGAGAACCAGGATCGGTTTTGCCTGTTTTGGATCGGGGTGATATAATATGATAAAAAAAAAGCCAAATTCAAAAACAATTTCATGGGATCCATCTGCTCTGTGATCGTTCGGGATTCGGTTTGAGGCAAGAGACCGGGGGTAGGAATGCTCTTGATTGTTGCTTTCAATTGGCGTATCTTGCGCCATATTGTGATCGAACCCGCCGGTATCCGGGGATGAGCCGTTCGCCCGGAACCCGTCACAGACAACCGGCGCAATTATTTGCAGACCGCTATTGCGCGAGGGAGGAGAGTGTAATGGAACCCACGACCACCCAACCCGAACCCAAATCGATCCGAACGGTGATTCTGGATGCGTTCAGGGAATTGGGGGAAACATTTGTCGCCTTCATCAAGGCACCGCGGGCATTATGGGGGATTAACCTGCCGTTTATTCTGGAGGGATTGGTTTATTTTGGACTCTTGACCATTCTGGGCAAGTTCTGCTCCGAGAATGTGCAGTTGAACGATCTTTATTCTGGCTGGGTTTATACCGGCGTCACGGGCGGTATCACGCTGGCCATGCTGGTGTTGGGCGGGGTCACCGACAAGATCGGGGTTCGCCGGTCTCTGGTTTTTGCTTTCGCCATGATGGTGGTGGGGCGAATCATGGTCTCCCTGTCCGGTACTTTGCCCCTGGCAAATGGCATGGGATCTCCCATGTTTTTTCTCATGTCCTCAGGGCTTTTAATCATGGTGGTTGCCTATGGTCTGTATCAGCCGGCTGCATATGCGGGTGTAAAGCGTTATACCACACCCAAAACCGCGGCTGTGGGGTATGCGGTACTCTATTCTCTGATGAATCTGGGGGCCTTTATCTTTGGTCCGATTTCGTCGTTAACCCGTCGTCACTTTGAGTCGGTGTTTCCCCCCAATGGTTTGACCGCTGTTTTTTGGGTTCTGACCGGCATCACGGCTCTGTCTCTGGTGCTCACCCTTGTGCTGCTGACCCGGCGTGTGGACCGTAACGCAGTACAGCGGGTCCGGCAGGAACGAAATGAATTGCTGCAGCAGGAAGGTAAAGAGGCGCTGCAAGAAGATGACGATGAGGATGAAAAAGCCAATCATTCGGAGGAAAAGATCAACAATTGGCCTTTTTTCGGATTGGCGCTGTTGTCTCTTGTTGCCCTTGCGGTGGTGGTGTTGAGTGCCACCGATCGGGTCCATGTTTCAGTGCTCGCGGCGTCGGTGATCACGACTTTGGCCATCGGTCTGGCAACATGGGAATTTTTACGCCATCGACCGGATCATCCCTTCCGGGACAGAAAACTGGTCTTTTTTATTTTCATTCTGATCCCTGTACAAACACTGTTTGCTCACAACTGGCTCACCATTCCGTACTATCTCGACAGAGCGTTTATTGGAACCTGGGTGAGTGATCATTTTGAGGTTTTGAGCAATCTCAATCCCATAATCATCTTTGCGATCACGCCTGTCATCGCCGGTTTAACCGCCCGGGCCAACATCTATCGTATGATGATTATCGGCACCTTTGTGATGGCTGCACCCACCTTTCTTCTGGTTGCGGGGCCTCATGCCGAGCTCTTTGTGATTTATATCGTTCTCATGTCCATTGGTGAGGCCATGTGGCAACCCCGTTTTCTGCAATGGATCGCCGAAATTGCTCCAAAGGGAAAAACCGGCGCGTATATGGGGATCGGCCAGTTTCCCTGGTTTTTGACCAAGGTGGTTACCGGTCTCTATTCAGGTTATTTTATTGCCAACTATGTGCCCAAGACGGGAAGTGGTATGGAGATGCGCACGGAACAGATGTGGTTGTTTTATTCGATCATCGCGATGATTTCTCCGATCGCTCTCTATCTGGCGAAAAGCTGGATGGTATCCGGAATGCGATCCCGCGCAACGGAATAGCAAATGGGTGGGAAAGAAAAAAGGTCGCCGAACTGTTTCGGCGACCTTTATTTTGTGGGATTAAAACCCTTTCACAGAGGAACCGAGTAACAACACGATAAACGCGATCAAAACCAGCCAAAATGCCAGGGGAGTCAGAATCGGAAAAACAATCAGTTTTCCGAGAACCCCCAGAATGGCCAGGATCAAGGAAATCCACCAGGTTGCCTTTTTCGGTGCATTGAGCCTCATAGCTGTCCTCTTTTATGATTCTGTGTGGGCAAATTCTCATCCTGTTGTGCATTCAGGTTTGTGAATCCAGACCATGGGAACCACGGTCCTGGTTTTTAGAACCTTAGAGGGTTCCGACCGGGTTACTGGATTGCGAATGCACGGTGATGAGCGGGTTATAGTAGGGTTCAGCTCGGGGTCTTCCCTGCACGGCGGCACCTCACCTGACAACGAGTTGAACTCGTATTTCGGTCCTGTGTGATGGCTTACAATCGTTTGATGATATGGTATCCGAATTGTGTCTCGACGATATCGGAAATTTCGCCTTCTTGCAGAGAAAATGCTGCGTCTTCAAACGGTTTGACCATCTGTCCCTTACCAAAGATACCCAGATCGCCACCACGGGCGCTGCTCGGGCAATCGGAATATTCACCGGCCAGTTTACTGAAATCGGCACCGTTTTCGAGCTTGGTATGCAGTTCCTGGGCCAGGCTCAGTGCTTCCTTTTTTGTCCGATCGACATCTGCCCCGGCGCGGGTGGAGCCTTCATACATGATCAGGATATGCGCGGCATGAACCTGACCTTCTTGAGCTTGTGGCTGAACCTGTTCTGTTTCAGCAGCACCGGTTTCTTCAGGGGTCTCTTCTTGTTTGTTGCCACAACCGATGATGACAGCCAGAGAAAGAGCCAGAACAAAGCCTGCGACCAATAGACGTTTCATGATAATCCTCCAATTAAGCAAAGATAGAATGAATTGAGTGCAGATTCGAACCGGAATATACAAAAAACAGGAAGAAAAAAAAAGATAAAATCCACCACCAGACTAAAGCACTCATCCTGTTTTCGGAAGAGGGGTGATGCCGCTGACGATATTGACAAACTGTCCTACCGTTGCTCCGGCTTCACCCAGGGGGGGATTGAAGCGCCAGTGATCTGAATCTTCTGTGTCGTGGTTAATGATCATGTGGTGATAAGCCTGCCCCCATTGCAGTTCCTGGTAGGCTTTCGAGGCGCGTTTCCGGATATCTTCCATCTCATCCAGAGTAATTGCCTTGCCTTGTTTGATTGCTCGAGATATTTGTTTGTGCGACATAATGGAGGCCAGGGTTTGCTTCGGCGAGTCCAGGCCCATCTGTTGCTGAACCGCCTCGATTTCGCTGTCCGTGACGGGTGAGATGAAAACGGTATGCAGTTCAAATGATTCCGTTATGTCTTTGATACCGGGATGTCCGAGCATGTTTTTGGCCATCGTGGGATAGATCTCGATCACAAGGGCGGAGTGATTCCGGCCCAACGCATGGATCTCGTCGAGGTCCACAGCCTGCCAGAGATGGCGAACGGGTCCTACCACGAAGCGATCTTGGGGAAGATCCCGGATCGTGGATTCGGACCGGAAATGGAAATCGACACCGTCTTCTTCGCCCGGCCGAGGAGATCGGCTGGAATAGAGAACAGGCGACCCGAAGAGATCGGGATGGAGTCGCTGAACGGCTTTGAGCATCGGCGTTTTGCCGGCACAGGAGGGACCTGACAGGATGATGAGGCGTTTGATATCAGACGTCATGTGCTTAAGCCTCCTGGCTGGCCTCACTCTTGATGCGGTTCAACAGGTCTGCTATCTGATTTGATTTGACCTTGCTATATACTCTGTCGTTGATGGTGACCACGGGTGCGAGAGCACAGACACCGAGGCAACGGCTGCTCTCGAGAGAAAACAGACCATCGCTGGTGGTTTCGCCAATGTCGATACCCAGTTCGTTTTGAAAGGCTTCGAGCACCTTGTCGGCTCCCTTGACAAAGCATGCCGTTCCCAGACAGATGCTGATGGAGAATTTGCCCCGCGGTTGCAGTCGAAAAAAGTGATAAAAGGTGGCCACACCGCTCACCGTGGCGGTGGGAACCTGCAACCGTTGGGCCACCTGGTCCATATGTTCCTGAGAGAGATAACCATATCGTTGCTGAATTTTGTGCAGGACGGCGATGAGATAGCTCTCCGAGTGTTCTCTGTCTCGACACTCATCAATAAAGTCGAGTATGTCCTGCGCCAGCTGATGTTTGCTGTCAGGTTTCATTACTTTATTCCTCTCGGTTCTCGTGGTCTGTAAGAGGTATGCAACAATTCATGGGCGCGATCGCTGCCGGGTTCACCCAGATAGTCCTTGTACAATTGCTGGATATAGGGATTGTGATGGGACATTCGGACTTTTTTGCCTTCGTCGATGGTATAGAGCGCCTGAGCTCTAAGGGTTGCAATTTTCGGATCCAGCACATAGTGTTTCTGACCGGGATAGGGCTGTCCCCCTCCGGCAATGCAGCCTCCGGGGCAGGCCATCAACTCTACCAGATGGTAGGTTTTTTCGCCTTTTTTTATCTTTTCGAGAATGGTTTTGGCATTCTCAAGACCATTGGCCACAGCGACATTCAGTGAGTGGTCACCGATTTCAATCGATGCTTCCAAAAGTCCTCTGGCCTGACGGACCTGGGTAAAATTCAATTTGTTTAACGTCTTTCCGGTGAGTTTTTCGGATGCGGTTCGTAACGCGGCTTCCATGACACCTCCTGTGGTCCCGAATATATCGCCGGCGCCTGTGGAAAATCCCAGTGGGTTGTCGAATTCTTGCTCGGGCAGGCCGGCAAAGTCGATCCCATAAGCCTTGATCATCCAGATCAACTCCCGGGTGGTGACCACAGCGTCGGTAAACGGGGAATCGTCCGGTTCCTGGTGTTCCGGGCGGTTGGATTCGAATTTTTTGGCCACACAGGGCATCACTGCCACCACATAGATGTCTTCAGGAGGTATTCCTTTGAGTTCGGCATAGTAGGTTTTTAGCAGTACCGAAAGCATGGACATGGGGGAGCGGCAGGTAGAGGCATATGGGATCAGTTCGGGATAGAAATGTTCCATAAACTTGATCCACGCGGCTGAACAGGAAGTGAGAAGCGGTAGCTGGTCGTTTTCATGAATTCGTTTGATGAGTTCATTGGCTTCTTCCACAATCGTCAGGTCGGCACCGAAATTGGTGTCGAAGACAGCGTCAAAGCCGAGGCGACGCAGGGCGGTGACCGTCTGGCCGGTCATGGGTGTTCCGGGTTCAAAGTCAAATCCCTCTCCGATGGCGGCGCGGATAGAGGGGGCGACCTGAGCGACCACATGTTTCCCGGGGTCGGCCAGCGCATCCCACACCGGATCTGTGGAGCGCTTTTCCAGAAAGGCGGCAACCGGGCAAACATTGATGCATTGACCACACGTAATGCAAACCGAGTCTGCCATGGGGTCTTCATACGCGGGTGCAACAACCGTGTAAAATCCCCGGTACAGCTGGCTTAAATTGTGAACCCCCTGGATTTCCGAGCACACGCGTACGCATCGGCGGCATAGGATGCACTTTTCAGCGTCCCGGATCACGGAGTCGCTGGAAATTTCCAGTTCGTGCCGTTTACGGCGTCCTTCAAAAAGACGTTCGCGGACGCCCAGACTGTAGGCCAGGTTTTGTAGTTCACACCGTCCATCCCGTTCGCAGGTCTGACACTCACGGGGGTGGTTGTCCAGGATCAGTTCCAGCAGATCGCGCCGCGCTTTTCGAATATCCGGCGAATTGGTACGGATTTTCATCCCTTCCCGAACCGGAGTGGCACATGAGGGGAGATAGGTACGACTGCCTTCTACTTCCACGATACAGATGCGGCAGGCCCCTTCGAGAGAGAGATGTGGATGATAACACAGCCTGGGTATTTTGATGCCCAGGTTTTCGGCTGCCTTCATTATGGTGGTTCCTTCCGGAACCGAGAGGGTGTTGCCGTCGATGACGATATTGATCGTTTTCATAATGTGTTCCTATTGCAGAATGCCATTGACAAATTTCAGAATCACTTGTGTGATCGTGCCTCGATTCGGAGTTAAATTTTGAGTACGGCGTCAAATTTACACACGTTGAAACACTCTCCACACTTTATGCAGCGTGACTGGTCGATCGCATGGACCTGTTTGGGCGCTCCTGAAATACAGGAGACGGGACATCGTCTGGCGCACAGGGTACAACCCGTGCATTTATCCGCATCAATTTCATAGCGGATCAGCTGAGCACATTTGTGAGCAGGACAGCGTTTTTCCGTGATATGGATTTCAAATTCTTCACGAAAGTTGTCCAGTGCACTGAGAACCGGATTGGGCGCTGTTTGACCCAGACCGCACAGCGATGTTTTCTGGATCAGTTTTCCCAACCGTTCCAGTTTCTCCAGATCTTCCAGGGTCCCCTTGCCCTCGGTAATGCGTTCCAGGATTTCCAGCATCCTGACAGTCCCCTCGCGACAGGGCACGCATTTGCCACAGGATTCGCTTTGGGTAAATTCCAAAAAGAATTTTGCTGTGGAGACCATACAGTCCTGATCATCGAGAACGATCATACCACCGGATCCCATGATCGATCCAATCTCGGCCAACGTTTCATATTCTACCGGCGTGTCGATCTTGTCGGTTGGGATGCATCCTCCCGATGGACCGCCTGTCTGCACAGCTTTTAAGGAACGGCCCTCATTCAAGCCGCCCCCGATATCATAGATGATATCTCTCAGCGTGGTCCCCATGGGCACTTCGACGAGTCCGGTATTCTGAACATTTCCGGCGAGGGCGAATACTTTGGTGCCCCTGCTTTTTTCCGTACCGATTTGGGTGTACCATGTAGATCCATAGAGCAGGATGGTCGGTACGTTGGCCCAGGTTTCCACATTGTTGATGACGGTTGGATGTCCCCACAAGCCATATTCGGTGGGATAGGGTGGACGGATGCGGGGTTGTCCGCGTTTGCCTTCTATGGAATAGATCAGGGCTGTCTCTTCACCGCAGACAAACGCACCCGCTCCGAGACGAATCTCGATATCAAAATCGAATCCTGAATTGAGAATGTTGTTCCCCAGCAATTGGTGGTCATGTGCCAACTGAATCGCCTTTTCGAGGCGAGAAATCGCCAGAGGGTATTCCGCGCGCACATAGATATATCCTCTTTGCGCGCCGATGGCGAATGCACCGATGGTCATGCCTTCGATGATAATAAAGGGATCTCCCTCCAGAGCACTTCGGTCCATAAACGCGCCCGGATCGCCCTCGTCTGCGTTACAGATGACATAGCGTATGGGATCATCTGTATAGGAGACAGCGTTTTTCCATTTGACGCCGGTGGGAAACCCTCCGCCTCCCCGGCCTCTGAGACCGGATCGGGTGACCTCATCGATGACCCACTCTCTGTCGTTCCGGTTCAGGACGGTGGCCAGAGCTTCGAATCCCTTGTTCTCAACATAATCGGTCAAACTCTCGGGATCGATCAGGCCGCTGTTGCGCAATGTAAGGCGTGTCTGCTTGTTAAAAAACGCGACATCGCCATAGAGGGAAAAAAATTGTTCGGTAATAAAATCGGTGTGGACCTGATGTTCGGTGGCAAGGGTGTGTTGTATAAAGTGTTTCTGGATGATGTCATCCAGTTGGTCTGTATTTTCGAAACGATAAATCGCCCGTTCCGGAAAGACCATCATGACATGTTGTTTCTGAACCTTGTCCCGGGGGCACAATCCGAGGCATCCGCTGTCAAAAACCCGCACACTGTTCAGGGGTACATTGTTGGCTTTGAGGCGTTCCCAAAGTATCTTGTCGGCATCCCGACTGCCTTCGGGATTACAGCGCGGAGAGGTACATACGGTGACCACAAAGGAGTACAGTCGGTCGGTCTCCTTGTCCAGCACCAATTCCGGGAGAGGTTCACCTTCCAGAATATGTTGATGGAAGATTTGCTGCACTTTGGGGACCGTGACCTCTTCATATTTGATGGGGATCTGTCCTGGAATAAAGACGCCGACAATGGGTTCCCGGGCACAGCGTCCGGTACATCCGGTCTGTTTCAGAATAATGTCATTTCGTCCGGAAGCCCGGATCAGCTTTTGAAACTCATCCCGGACATCATCTGAGCCGGCTGCCCGCTCACAGGTGGCCGATCCCACATGAATGACGATACGATCCTTTTGCTCTTGTTTCTGACGGTTCTTTACGTGTGAATCATAAAGAGCCGCATAGGTATCCAGAACTGTTTCCATGCGTTTGTCCTCACGCGCGTCTCGGTTTAACGACTATAAAGAATTGGCTGGGTTCTCCACGTGACGGATGGTCTCCCTCACGTCCCCACTGATAACTCTTGCCGCAGTTTGCCGTATGGGATCACTATCCAATCATCGACCCGAGTCAGCAGAGTCGTGATAGGATGTCACGTTTATGGTGATCTGAAGTTACGAATTTCGGCTTGAGAGATCCTCATTGCCTGCTGAAGGTATTCTGTTAGAACGTCGAGTTGGTCTCACCCGGATTCGGTGCGAAGCACCGAATCCCCAATAAATACAATCTGATAATTTCACCACTTGGGTGAAATTACCGATTACTTTAAATAGAATATAATCAAAACTATAGTTTTTATTGGATTCTGTTAACGCAGAATCCAGGTCCCAGCTTTGGGGAGTGTATGATGTCGTTTGTGAAGAGATTCGTGAGCTGTTGTTTGACTTTTCGGATGATTCGCTACGGTAATGGCAGTTGTTCCTTTCAATGACGGGGATAGGTCGTTGTATTTATAGTATATTAAATTTAGTGGACTGATGCAAATCAAATCGAAGGATTTCAGCAAGGGCTTTTGTCCATCTGCATAAAGTGCAGTTGCCAGGAAATGGATTCATCGAGCTGTCGCACGCAAAAGGGAACCTGTCGCGGGGGGATTCGATAACATGAAATAGATAAAAGAGTATTCATTGTTATATAGATTACAGAAAAGCCCTAGCGTTCCAGTCAACTGCGCGGTTGACGAATGATAGTGAACTGAATCCGCCATCGACTTCAATAGCGGCCGCCGAAACCAAAACAAGAGAAGGATGAACCATGGAAGAGAATATGCAAGTGCTAAGAGTTTTTGATAACCCGACACAGGCAGAACTCGCCAAAGGTCAATTGGAGAAAAACGGAATCGAAGCCTATGTTTCACGAGATGATGCGGGTGGGATGTTACCGAACCTGCAACAGACCGAAGGGGTGCGCCTTTTGGTAAAAGAGTCTGATGAACGGCAGGCTCGGGTTCTTTTGGATAAACTGAAATTATAAAGAGTTCGGGGGATACCCAAAGCATTCGGGCCAGTCCGATGTCTGTGGTTGGCCGGGTGCAATTTGCTATGGGCTTCGGTGGAGCCACCCAGCCGTTTTTGGGTATCCCCTGTTAGGATCGATCGTCCTCTCGCGGTGCACCGCTATTTCGCAGTGGTAGTGGTCTGTTTGGTTTTAGTGGGGCCCGTGGTTTGTACTTTTTTGCGAACGATCTGTGTGATGGTACGAAAATCAACCTTGCCGCTGCCCATTTTGGGCAATTCGGGAATCACAATATACTGTTTTGGAAGCGCGATGGCTGGCAGTTGTCTGCTGATTTGTTTCTGAATCGTTTTTTCATTGATAGGTTCGGTTACAGCGGCGACGATTCTGGCGCCCTTTAGAGGGCTGGGGACCTCTACCACACAGCAGTCGATATGATCCGGCAATTCATCCCTCAAGACCGATTCCGTTCTCACCAGAGAGACCATCTCTCCGCCGATTTTCACAAATCGTTTCAACCGCCCCCGGTGCCACAAATAGTTTTCCTCATCGAGTATTCCCATATCGCCGGTGTCATACCATCCGTCTTTGATGCGAAGGGAGGTTTCTTCCAGATTGTCGAAATAGCCTTTCATCACCATATCGCCCTTGACCAGGATTTTACCCTCTTTACTGGCAGGGAGCTCTTCGCCCGTGGTGATGTCCACGATTTTAACCTTTGCGCTGGGCAACAAGGGTCCAATGCTGCCGGGTTTGTTGGCTTCCGGCGAGTTGACCGATATGACCGGGCTGGTGTCGGTGGTGCCATACCCTTCCAACAGGGTCAGATTGTGCTTTTCCCGGTATCCATCGCGCAACCAGTCAGGGCACTTGTCGGCACCTGCCACCGCCAGGCGAACGCTATCGAAATCACCCGGCTTGGATTCTCTCAGGTAGCCGGCAAAAAAGACCGGTGTGGCCGCGATCATGGTTACATTGGTTTCTTTGATATAGGCGGGGATTTTTTTATAGTCCAGAGGGTTTGCATGGGTAACCGCGGTCATACCCACTGTCAAGGGCAGCCAGAAATTTGTGGTCTGACCGAATACATGAAACAGAGGCAGAATGGACATGATGACATCGTTTTCGGTCAATCGCATCACTTGGACCACGTCCTGAATATTGGAACTGATATTTCGATGGGTTAGCACCACGCCTTTGGGATCTTTTTCGCTGCCGCTGGTAAACAGAATGACCACCTCGTCTTCAATATCCGAGTTGTGCAATGTTTTCAGCAACATAGGGACCGGCAGCTTGGCCCGTCCAGCAGCTGTGAGTTTGTCCGAGAGGGTGATTTGTTCCATCATATCCTCTATAAAAATCATTCCCGGCACCAGTCGGCATCGAAGCTTTTCCAACAGTCCACGGGAGGTAATGATGGTCTTGAAGCCACACATGCTCTGGGCGTATTCTGAATTGTCTGCGGCACCGGTTGAATAGTTGATCATCACGGGTACTTTGCCGGCCATCAAAACCCCCAATATCGACAGCATCGAACCTGCGGAATTGGGAATCATAATGCCAATATAGGATTCTTTGAATTTTTTGAGTTTCTGAGAAAGAATGAGCGATGCGATCAGGGCTTTGGAGTAAGGGACACGTTTTCCAGTGGTTTTGTCGTCAATGGCAATTTTATCGCCCTGGGCTTTGGCTGTTCTGATGAATTCATGATGAAGGATCATCTTTTCTCTCCGATGTTTATCTTTCAATTGGATTGACATCTCTTGCCGACCAAAAAGGTTGAATTCCGTCTCTTTGAAAACAATCGAATGAATAAGATTCAGTCGGTAACTTGCGAAATTCTATATTGAATTACAAGGTTTTTTTATATCCGGGAACACCCGTGTCCGGTCGACAGCCCTGAAATAAAGGTATAGACAGTGAAAGGGATTTTGCAGAAATGATATGTAGGTAAAAATGATGCGTCTGCAACCCAAACGAGGGGGCATTTGTTGGGGCGCGTGGAGTCAGCCGTCCGGGTCGTTCGTGCCCGGACGGCTGTACACATCAGTTCTCGGTGAGGATATAGGGGGGCTGATCTTTGGACAGGTCCAGAATCATACGGTCGTCCTGATGCCGGATGACCAGGCGTTGTTCATAGAGATCGGCTGACAAGAACGGACCGTTGAACATGCGGTAGGTGGAATAATCGATAGGGGTGCCGTTCAGTCGTCGGGCGCCGTCGTAGGTAAAGGTGAGAACATCGCCACTGGAATTGGTATAGCTCACCATCAGGGTCGAGTTAAAGGTGTCGGTTGCCAATGTGTTGGATCGGATCTGCTTTTTAAAGGCATCAAAGGAGTCATATTCTGTTGCCTGAGCGACCTCTACCACGCATCCGTTTTTGCGTTCCATGCTTCTGAGGCGATACCCATGTTCCTCTTGCAGCCATGTGTAGGGTTGAAGTGGAAAATAGGCCACATAGGTGTTACCGGTATCGCAAAAGATCCAGCCAGTGGGGTCTTCGTCGCGTGCCGGCAGATCGATGGGGAAAAACCCGTCAATGTGTCCGAATTCCACGTCCTCGGGAATATTGTAGAGAACGATAATCGCATTTTCGTGTTGGAATGTCTTTTCATACGGAGAGCTTGCGGACCATTTGCCTTCGTCTCCATAATAGGTATGACGCGTCACCACCATATCGGTGGCGAATTTTCGCTCTTCCGGAAAGAACATCCCCATATCCAGGGTGCCCTTGTAGGGATGAACGGTAAAGATTGTGCTGTACGGGCTGGACGCATTCACATACGACACATCCCAGGTGTGTTGTTGAATCGGCTGAAGAATACGACCTCCCATCATGGAACCGAGGGCATAATCGGAGGTCATATGGGTGATTTTATATACAGGTGGATTGCGACGTGCGTCTCCCAATCTCAGCACATGCCGGACCCGTTTGGTTTCGGTATGGGTATAGGGTTCATCCCTGTCGGTACCGATATGATAGATGATATCGGGCAGGACCCAATCGCTGAGACAGGCCGAAACCAGGGTTTCGTTGAACATCGGTTTACCGGTCTGGTCAAACAGCAGCCATCCCCATCCGTTCATCAGCGAGGCCGGGTGTTTGCTGAGAATCAGTCGTTCCGGATATTCACGGCTATGAGCTCCGGTATAGAGTCCCTTTAGATGTTCCACCGCATAGTCAGCCAACAGCCAGAGAAGCATGGCATTGGCCTTTGCTTTCATGTCCGGGTCTTCTGTCCATTGAGCCAGTCCAAAGAGTGGAGCCAGGTAGACCGACATATAGGTAGGGGAATCGAATTCTCCCTGTCCGCGTGTCGTGGTGAGATTGATCCATTCGTCAAAAAATGTAAGAGCCTCTTTTTTGTTCTCTGGTGATGATTTGCCGGTATACCACTGATCGGCGGGTAGATCCGGAAAGGCCTGGGCGGCCAGATAGAGGCCGGTGTAATACATAACCAGATGGTTTTCCGTGTCACCCCGGTAAAAGTTGGCGATAGCCATATAATCGCGAATACGGTCGCGAAGCTCTGCGGGTAATTTATCCTTTGTCGCGTGAAAACCGATCATCAGCGTGTACATGTCGAACATATTGGCCGGGGCGGATATTTTTTTCTGCAGCAGCGTCTCAAATGCGTCGATGCCCGCCTCTGGATTCCGGCCATATCGGATTTTGGTGGCAGCGGTCAGAAAATTCTCATGTTCGGTGGTATCGGCCCATTGACGCACCATCTGAATGCGTTCCAGATAGTTCTTCTGTATCTGAGACGCTCCGGTCACCTGATTTACGGTCATCACCATCAATAGACATAATAAAAGTGTGTATCTCATGTTGACTCCTTTATTCATCATACACGTGGATCCCATCAAAATGTTGCTTGTTTTAAAATCAGCGGGTTGCGGTACAATCCGCGACTCCCTTTTTGGCGGGATTTCAATGCTCTGTCGCGAAACGATTCAATGGCTGTCAGGGTTTGAAGACCATATCCCATATGGTACTGGTCTCCAGCCCGATAAAAGACCATTTTCCCCCTTGATTGGTGGACATCCAGACGCCATCTCCAATGGTCCCGGCGTAGATACGGTTGCTGTTGGTGGGATCAACGGCCAGTGCATGGATATCCAGATTTGAGAGGCCCTCGTTTATGGGTATCCAGGATGCACCGCCATCGGTGGTTTTGAAAATGCCGTCGAGATAGGTTCCCGCGTACAGGATATCCGGATCGTTGGGATCAAAGGTCAGTGCATAGATGGTCAGAGTGGACAGGCCGCTGTTATGGGCGGTCCAGGTCTTGCCGTGATCGCGCGAGATGAACACGCCGTGATCTTCTGTGCCGGCCGCCATCAAATCGGGATTGGAAGGATGTTGACAGAGGGTCCGGATACCGCGGCCCAACAGTGCCACCGGTTCCCAGCTTTCCGCTTTGTTCTGGCTGCGATGGATTCCCTTTTCCGTGGCGCAGAAAAGAACCCGGGGATCGGAGCTGTCGATAAAGAGATCACCGGTAAATGTGTCTACCAGACCGGTATTTTGTTCTGACCAGGTTTTTCCCGTGTTGGTGGTTTTAAAAATTCCATAGGCCGAGGCCAGATAGATGGTTTCGGGATCCGTGGGGTCGATAGCGGTTTTAAGACACTCGGTGGTTTCCCATCCGGTGGAGATCTGCCACTGTTCTCCGCCGTCCAGGGAGGTCAGGACACCGTTGCCGCAGGAAAGGAAGAACCTGCGGGTTCCATCTATCTCGTCGGTCGAGACGGAAAAGAATTTTCCGTAATACCAGCCGTAATGATCCCATGATTGTCCGCTATCCCGGGTGCTAAACAGACCGGCACAGGGGTAGGATTGATCGTCATGAAGATAAGACTCGCTGCCCCACGACATCACGTATAGGGTGGGTGTGGATTCTGCGGCCAGACCGGATCCGGCCAGAATCACGAGAAGCAGCAGCCAATAGGGAGAAAAATGTCTCACGTTGGAATCTCCTTACGTTTCGGGTTACCACGATAGCATCCCGGCTCGGGATGCTATCTGTTTTGATGCTTGGGTTCCGTGTTATTAACATTCTGAAAAGTCGATATACACGTGTCACATCAATCTTTGTCAGGCGAGCAGATGCGGATGAGAGAACCTGGGACTCAGGAGTGCCCGAGAAAAAGATCTCTGCCCCGAACCAGCGCCCGGATTTTGCGGTCGGATACGCTCCGTTTCAACATCCAGAATCCGCAATCGGGATGGACCCATTGAACCCGGTCGGGACCCAGGACGGATTCGGCGTGTTCGATTCGTCTGGCGACCTGATCCGGTGTTTCCACATGATTGACCTTGATGTCGATAACGCCGATACCGATGCCAATGCGTGGATCCACGTGTTTGAGCGCTTCCAGATCACTCTTTGGGCGGTGTGCCAGTTCCAGGATCAGATGGTCGCAGTGCAGCGAGTTAAGAAATTCGATGAGAGCGTCCCAGGTTCCCTTTTGAATGGTCTGGCCACCGTAATTGCCGAAACAGAGATGCACCGCCTTTTCCACCGACACGGCATCCAGCAGAGTATTCATGGCCATGGCGGCCAAGGGAGCCTCTTTGGGATTGCCCGGGATGTTGGCTTCATCCACCTGCACGCAGTCACATGGCAGGTCGTTTACCTGATTGGCCAGAACGGTAGCGAGTGCCAGGGTCATGGCTTCGAAATCATGATAGTATTTATCCATCAGAGTGCGTGCCAGCATATAGGGATTGGTGACGGTAAATTTGAACGGTCCGCCGGCCACCGAGGCGGCGCGCTCACAATCCGAGTAGAGATCCAGCTGACCTTCTGAGAGGTCGCTCTCGACCACGCCTGCGGGTTTGTGACGGAATTTCATCGATTCCTTTGTTTGGAATTCGAGTGCGTCCGAGCGACCGATACCGGTGCGTATGCCTCCCATGGATTTTATAAAATAGTCGATCATTCCTTCGGTATCGGGATGATTGATGTCGAACCGATAGAGCTCTCCATCGGTGGGTAGATCAATTCCCGCCTGACGCTGAATGTCGAACACCACGCGAGTGGCGTCGACGAGGGATTCTTCGGTGGGATATGCCGCCAGCCAGGAGGGTACCGGATAGGAGCCGACTGTTGTGGTTTTCAGGGTTCGGTCTGACATATGATATTCTCCTGTTATGGGGTAAATTCGGCAGACGCTCTTTCTAAGCCGATACCCCGCGTAATGCCAGGGCGATGGTCCCTTTCAATGCGGTATCGTAGCCCAGATGACTCAGCCGGATGTGAGGGGGCGGGACGATATAGAGAGACCTTTTTAATTTTTCCTCCACAGTTCGGATCCATGTTTCACCGCCTCCTACTGCCACGCCTCCACCGAGGACGATGACGTCGGGGCACAGGATGGCAGTGAGATTTCGGAGACCCTGGGCCAGGTGGGTGCTCACTTCATCCCATTCCTCGGGGGTAAGATCCTCGGCCGGTTTGCCATAGAGGCGACGGATGCCGTTACCGGAGACCAGGGCCTCGAGGCAATCGGGGGCACCGCATTCACATTGGATCCGTTCCGGATGTGCACAATGATATGGAATGGACTGGTGACCGATTTCCGGATGAGCTCCGTCTTTTCCGCGATAGATGTTACCATCGAGCAAAAATCCACCGCCGATACCTGTACTGACGGTCATGTACAGGAAACGCGCGCTTTTTTCTCCACCGTATGTCCATTCTCCCAGAGCCGCCACATTGGTGTCCACCTCGACGAAAAATGGGCAACCATACCGTGTTTCAAAGATGTCTTTCAATGGAACCTGCCGCCAGCTGGGTTGATGGAGGGGGGAGACCATCCCGGTCTGCCAGTCCAGGGGACCTCCGATGGCAGCACCGATGGACCTGATTTGTTCTCCTTTGGACACCTCTGTTATCATTCCGTGCAGCAGCTGCAGCCCTTCCTCCAGATCTTCCGGTGTGGGCGATTTAATCCGTTTTCGTTCCCGTCCGGATTTGTCCGCCGCGGCGACCATCAGTTTGGTGCCACCGATATCCAGGCCAATCACGATCGACATCGTTTCCGTCTCCTGTTCGTTGTTTGCGGTCGTGTCGGTATCCTATAAATATAGGAAAGTTGGCAGAAAAGGCAAATCTTTTTAGATCCATTTACCTGAAACAAGAGTTGCGGATGCGTAAAAAGACTCTTGATTCTCATGCCAGGGATCTTTACACTATAGAACATTTGCTCTCCGTCATTCCCCCAAAACGGCTTTACCCGCGCCTGTTGGCCCGAAGCCTGGGCAATATGCCGGTCCCGGCCGTATCCGATATCTTTGCAATCCCCGGGGGCTGTCCTGTCCGGAAACCGGGGCTTTACCGTTTGAATTGTAAACACTATGAGGGATGTCATGACACCTAAACATCAAAAGCGATTGGACCGTGCCCTTGAAATCATGCCCTGGGGCACTCAAACCAATGCCAAGCGACTGTTACCCGGATGTGAAGACGCCATGCCGCCGTTCATCAAACGCGGGGATGGTTGCCGAATGTGGGATCTGGATGATAAAGAATATATCGATTATCGCTGCGCGTTGGGGCCGATTATTCTGGGGTATCGCTATCCAGAGGTGGAGGACGCGGTTCGCAAACAGATGGAGAACGGCATCCTGTTCAGCATGGCCAGCCCTCTGGAACTGGAAACCGCCGAAAAGATCCTAAAGATGGTTCCGTGGATTGACCAGATTCGCTTTATGAAAACCGGTGCTGATGCCTGTACCTGCGCGACCCGGCTGGCCAGAAGTTATACACAACGGGACCATATCCTCACATCGGGTTATCATGGTTATCATGACTGGTTTGCATTTCAATGGCCCCAAAATGGTGTCCCCGACGCACTGAAGCAATTCATTCATGAGGTGCCTTACGGTGATGCAGAGGCTGTGGAGCGGGTTTTTGACAAGTATGGCGATCAGTTGGCAGCCGCCATCGTCGAACCTTATGACTGGGAAGAGGTACCCGGCGAGGCCTTTTTGAAAACACTACGTAAAAAATGTGATCAAACCGGCACAATATTGATTTTTGACGAGATTCTGACCGGATTCCGTCTCGCACCCGGCGGGGCACAGCAGTATTACGGAATCACACCCGATCTGGTGGGGTTCGCCAAAGCCATGGCCAATGGATATCCCCTATCCGCCTACGCCGGGAAACGACATCTCATGGAGCAGCTGAATAAAACGATCATTACCACCACCTATGCAGGAGAAACCTATTCACTGGCTGCCGCCAATGCGGTGATGGATGTGATGCAGGCGGAGCCGGTACACGACCATATCCAGCGTATGGGACAGCGATTGAAAGATGGCATGGACGAGATCATTCGGGAAACGGGAATTCCGGGTCATACCGGTGGTGTTTCGCAGATGCCCCTTTTTAAGTTTGATTTTAAAGATGCCTCGAAACGTCAGGAGATGATGAACCGGTTTTTTGTCGAACTCTATAGACGAGGTGTTTTTGCCAATCACCGCTGGCTGATCTCTTATTCTCATCAGGTGTCCGATATCGACGAGACCTTGGACAAGATGAGAGACAGCCTGAAACAGATAGTTTGACCACAAGATAAGGAAGGTCTATGTCACGCGATTCTCTTTTCTATTTTGATAGTTATGCGACCCTCGGACCCACTCCGGCCAAGGATTCTGCTGCACCCTGGACCCGGGACGATCTTCTGAACGAGATGGAACGGTGTCAGGTCCGTGGCGCATTGGTTTATACGCATCAGGCAGCTCTCGTTCACCCTAAGGTAGGCAATCCCGTTACTCTGGATTTGTGCCGGGATTCCGACAGACTCTTTCCCTGCTGGGTTGGTTTGCCACATCACACCGGTGAGGTGCCGGATCCGCAAACCTTTGTTCGACAGATGGAGGAAGCCGATGTGCGTGCGGTCAAGCTGTTTCCACGCACACACGCCTATCAGGTGGATGAGCCCACACTGGGTGAATTGCTTTCCGTTCTCTCCGAGGCCGGCAAACTTTTGATCCTGGATGCCGGTGAAGGCGCCCAGGCGCAGGTCGACTGGCCGGAACTCTCCTGGATCTGTGAAACCTATCCCCAACTGAACGTATTGGTGCACAATATAAAGTGGGGGATGACCCGTCATCTGGTACCCATAGCGGACCGTTTTGCCAATCTGCATGTCGAGTTTTCCAATTATCAGGGCAACCGGATGCTCGAATTCTGGAGCGATCGTATCGGCCATGAGCGATTGTTGTTCGGCTCGGGTGCCATGGCCAAGAGTATGGGGGCGGCGCGGGCGTATGTCGATTATTCCGACCTGACCGATGACCAGCGACAGGCCATTGCCGGAGGCACCCTCATGCGGTTGTTGGGACTGTCAGAGAGTTCGATTCCATCATCCTATGCCGACGCCGGCTCTACAGATTCTATCCGGGCACGCGCGCTTCGGGGGGAGCCGATCGAGGACATGGAAGTGATCGATGCACACGCCCATCTGGTGGAAAAAGACGGGCGGGGCGCCAGTCATGTGGCCATGAACGCTGCCGACGGTCCCTCTGTCGTCAAGCGGAACCGGGCTCTGGGCGTCAACAAGACCTGCGTCAGTGCCTGGAATGCCATCTGGTGTGATTACGAGAGAGGGCACCTGGATACCCTCCATACCATGCAAGAGTATCCCGACGAGGTCGTCGGTTATGCGGTCATGCATCCGACCTATGTAACGGACTGGAAACGTGAACTGAAAAGGGTGTATGAGGAACAGGGATTTATGGGCATGAAGCCCTATTATCCCATGTGGCGCATTCCCTATAACGATCCGCGGTTTGATCCCTGGTACGAATATGGCAACACGCATCATCTCTTTTGTCTGCTTCACATGTCGGACAATTTCAAGGCAGAGGTGACCGACCTGGCAGCCCGCTATCCCAATATCAATTTTCTGCTGGCGCATTCGGCCGTGGATTGGGGTGTGGTTCGGGAACATGTGGGTCTGGCCAAAGCCTTTAAAAATGTTTATCTTGAGCTCACCTTTACCTCGGTATTGAGTGGCAGTATCGAACATATGGTGCGAGAGGTGGGATCGGAGCGCGTGTTGTATGGCTCTGACGCACCAATGCGGGATCCCTATCCTCAGTTTGGGTGGGTGGTCTATGCGGATATTACCAAAGAGGACAAGCGCAACATCCTCGGTCGCAATATGCGAAAAATTTTGGATCAGGTGCGGTTACCGGGTCGTCATTAGAGAACCAGTGTCGTCAAGGCCGTATCCCTTCCGGGTCAGTTTTGAGAACGTCGCGCGCGGATGTCGGCTGCGCGGTCAAAGATTTCCGTCCGTGTGATTCCGGCGGCTTCATACATGGCAAAGATATTGTCGTCCGGTGTTTCCGGAGGCACGGTATGCGACGCGGCCAGAATATAGCCGCCACCGTCGCGGGTCATCTCGCGGATCAGACGTTCGGTTTCCCGGCGAATCTGTTTCGGGCTGGCCGTGGGCAGCAACCCCTGTGTGTCCACGCCACCCATAAAGTTGAGATGGTCGCCAAATTCCCGTTTGAGTTCGACGGCATCCATCCCCGGACAGTTGGCTTGAAGGGGGTTGAGCACGTCGATGCCCATCTCGATCAGATCGGGAATGATTGGTCGCAGGGAGCCACAACAGTGATAGGCTACCCAGAGATCGTGCCGTTTGCCCACATCCACGGACAGTTGCAGGTATGGTTTGATCAGGCGCCGCCAGGTCTCGGGACTCATCATCATTCCCTGTTGTGATGCCACATCGTCTCCGGTCCATAACCAATCCAGTGGGAACCGTGAGCACGCCTCCTGTGCCAGATCACGGGAAAATTCTCCGCACCGTTTTAGCATCTGACTGGCCAGCTCTGGTTGCAGCATCAGATCGAGAAGGCTCTGTTCCATTCCCCGCAACCTGCAATAGAGTTCAAAGACACAGGGAGAGACATCGCAGCCGAAAAATTGAGATTCTGACCGTGGGAGCAGAGGTTTCATATTGTTGAGAAGATCCTCCATATGATCCACGGGAAATGAATAGGACAACAGCTCTTCGTCGCTGGCTGTCTCGAGTGGAGAGTGGGTTACCTGATTAAAGGCGCCCTGCTTGGTCCAGTGAATGCCCCACACATCGACATGACCTTCACCGTCCTGTTCATGTGTGATGCCTTCCATAGCGTGGTTGTTGTTTACCCACGTCTGGATGATATCATCGCCCATCGCCTCGCCCACCGCATCGGCGGGAATCTCCAGCAATTGGCCCAGATACCCGGCGGTATCCGGATGGAACCACATAAAAACGGGTATTCGATCCACCGGTTCTTTTCGCAGTGCTTTGGTGACGCGGTCCTTTGATGTCATGCAGCCCTCCGTTGTTCAGACACTGGATTCACAGGCAAAAAAATCCCTTCTTGCCTTTCTATTGCGATTGTCTGTTTTTTTTGAATATACTCTTGAACAGACTGTGCGGATAAAAAAGTGATCTAGTATACAAAATCAGACAGAAACATCCAAGTCTCGCTGGTATCCAAATCACAAAGGGGTGAATTGGCTTTGGGTCGTCTGATTAATCGGTTGGGGGATGCGACCTTTACCCGTTTGTCGTGCCGCCTTACAGGCAATGGGGTCAGCGATATCGGGTTTGATGGCTCACGACCAGAGTAGAAAGGAACGCGCGATGTCGTTTTTGGGATTTCATCTGCTGGATTGGTTGATACTGGTCCTGTATATGGGCGTGATGATAGTGATCGGGCATTACGCCAGTCGCAAGATAAAGGATACGCGGGATTTTTATCAGGGTGGTCGGCGTTTTGGCAAGGTGCTGACGGCGTTTTTGAATTTTGGCCAAATCACCAGCGCCGACCAGGCCACAGGCGTAAGCCGGGAAATCTACCGGCAGGGACTTTCCGGTCTGTGGTTTCAGAACATCGTATTGTTTATCACGCCGTTTTATTGGTTTACCTCGATTCTGCAGCGGCGGGTACGCTATGTGGGACCTGGCGATATCTATATGCACCGGTTTGAGAGCCGGTTTCTGGCGGGTCTGTACGCATTCTATATATTGTTGTTGGCCATGTATGGTGGCGCGATGGGATTTCTGTTGACCGGAAAGACGATGAAGGCCCTTATGGTCAAACCGGCCACAGAATATTCGGTTGAGGAGAGGGCGTCTGTGGAGGGGTTTCAGGAATACAAGGAACTCACCCGGCTGCGTCAATTTGAACCCCTGAGCGAGGTTCAGGAGGATCGCTTGCATCAACTGGATGCTCAGATGAAGCGGGGTGAACTGGAACCGTATGCCTCTTATATCAACCTCATGATGTTTTATTTTTTATATGCCTTTATTATCGCCACCTATACGATTATGGGCGGGTTGTTTGCCGCCGTGGTCACGGATGTGTTACAGGGGGTGCTGATCATTTTCCTTTCGCTGGTTCTGATACCGGTGGGCTTGGTCAAACTCGGGGGATTTGAGGGCTTGCATGCCACGGTTCCGGATTTTATGTTTCAACTCTTTGGATCGGCGACCACGAGCGAATATACGTGGTATTTTGTGGCGGCTATGGCGGTAACCAATCTTATCGGGCTGGCTCCGAAAAATTTTACCGTGGGAGGCTCTCCCAAAGACGACCAGTCCGCTCGTATCGGCATGGTCGTGGGATCGTTCAGCAAACGCTTCATCATGATCGGCTGGGCGCTCACCGGGTTGATTGCCATCGGGCTCTATCAGGGAAAGCTGGCCGATCCTACGATGATCTGGGGGCATATGACCCACGACCTGTTGGGGGTGGGATTTATCGGTCTGATGGTCGCCTCGATCCTTGCGGCCAACATGTCCTCCATCGACGCTCAGAGTCTTGAGTGGTCCGCCGCGTTTACAAAGAATATCCTCCTGCCTCTTTTCCCACGTATCAGCGAGCGCGCTCAGGTGTTGGCTGGCCGGTTGGTGATTTTTGTCATTTTGTTTGCATCGATCTATTTTGCCCGCAAGGTTGATGATGTCTTTGTGATGTTTAAATACATTCTCTCTCTGGGAACTGTGATCGGACCGGCTTTGTGGTTGGTCTACTTTTGGCGCCGTCTGACCACGAAAGCTGTGGTGATTCAGATGATTTTGACGCTCATGACCACGATACTGATTCCCAACATCGCTCCGCACTTTGACTGGATCCGATCCCACCCTGAGCTGACCCGTCAGACACCGGAGCGTGTGCACCAGGTGGAAACGCGTGCATTGCAATCCGATGTGGACAAGGGCTTTGCCACAGCGGTGGGAGAGCGGATCATCGAGAAACGGCTCGAACCTTCTGCTGCGATATTTTTCAACTCTGTGGTCCGGGAGAATCCCGACGACCCCGCTTCTCCCTGGATCGGTCAGGGTGCGCTCCGGAATCAATTGCTCTATCTGTCGTGGATGGGTGTGCCGGTGGAGCGGTTTTCAAAATCCCAGTTGGCCACGGCGTCGTTTGCTTTTGATATCGTGTTCCCATTTGTTTTGTTGTTTGGCATCAGCCTGATCACGCGCAAAAATTCGGACCGTGTATTGTGCGAATTTTATGGATCGGTACACACGCCGGTGGTCTCGGATCCGGAGGAAGATGCCCGTCGTGTTGCCGAGGCTGTGGAGAACCCGGAGCTGGTGGAGCAGCGAAAGCTGTTTCCAGGCAGCCAATGGGAATTCTGGAAACCCACCAAATGGGATATCTGGGGATTTCTGCTGTGTTGGGTGCTGGTGGGTGTGATTATAGGAGTGTATATCCTGGTCATAAATATTGGTTCTATCGGATAAGAGGAGACCTCGATGATGCGAGATTGCCGGGTGGCATGCGGACAATTTAACGTGGATGCTGGAAACAAAAAAGAAAACCTGAATAGGATGTATCATCAGAGCCGGGCGGCTCGTGCGGCTGGATGTGATCTCATCCTGTTCGGCGAGCTGGTGATCTCGGGCTATCTGTCGCCCTCCGACATGGCGAGCATGGCCGAACCGATCGGTGGTGAGCATGTGGGTCAGGTGGCGGGGATGGCCCGGGATCTGGATATTGCCATCGCATTCGGATTTGCCGAACGCATACCATCGGGATGTTATAATTCACTGGCCCTGTTCAACCGGCGGGGGGAACATACGGGAACCTACCGCAAGGTGCATCTCTGGGATAGTGAACGTCAGTGGGCCGGTGCCGGAAATGAGGCGTTCGTGGTGGACTGGGATGGCACCCATGTGGGCGGATGGATCTGTCATGATACCCGGTTTCCCGAGATGGGCCGGTTGGTTGCACTAGAGGGCGCAGAGATTGCGTTGGTGCCCACTGCGTGGCTCGGTCCGGAACCGGAATGGGATCTGGCCCTGAGATCACGTGCCTTGGACAATGCCATGTATGTGCTGGGGGCCGATCTGATCAATACGGTGGCCGGAGCCCGGTGTTCGGGATACAGTCGGATAGTGGATCCGCATGGCCGCGTCATCGCCGCGGCCGTACCGGAAGCGGACGGGATCGTGGTTGCCGATCTCAACGCCATGGTGCTCGAGACACAACGCCGGACCATCCACGTACTCGATGATCGACGGCCCGACGTCTATCGACGGCTTACGTCCTGACCGGCGGACGGTTCCGGGTTCGCAGCATCAGGAATCCAATCACAAACAGCATCGCGCTGATGGCAATATTGATCCAGGGATGGCTGCGGGCTGCCGGGGAAATGAGAACCATGATCGTAAGCGCCGAAAACCCCATGGCGATACTGCCCACCAGGGGGAAAATATTGGTTTCTTTGGCACCGCCACTCAGCACCTCTTTTTGTACATCCACGGGAGTATCCATTTTTTTGAAAAAGTGTTCCAGTTCCGGCTGCGCCTGGTGTTGTTCTCGTGCATAGAGTCGTGAGAAAAACAGCGAGATCAGCGCACAGGCCACTGCCGTTACCGCGACCCAAAAGACAGCGGATGTCCAAAGAGAGGTCGCCGTCATCGTTGCCAGGGCATCGAACGAGAGGTCGGGATTGGAATTTACGCCCATGGAAAAGAGCCAGAGCACAAGCCCCACCATTCCACTCATGAGAACAGCGTAGAAGGGGCGTTTGTTGTACAGCCGGCCCATGGGCATGGACATAAACAGAAACAGCAAGGTGACCGCCACGGTCAGCAGATATTGCGGACCCAGCGAAAAATGCATGGCGAACCGGGCCACCGAGGCCGTGAGGGTGCCGGCGATAATCGATGCGATAGCCGACCAGCGGGAGATGTTTTTGATCATGATGCCCAGGAGCAGTGGAATGGCTGTGGGGACACCCGTCAGGCCAAAAAAGATATTGCTAAAGGTAAAGATGCCATAATCGCTGTGGGTGATGATCAGCGCCAGGGTGACAGCGATTACGGACAGGCCCAGGATGGTATAGCGGCCCACCCAGAGCACCTCTCTGTCGGTGGCATGGGGGCGGAAAAGGTTTTTGTAGATATCGACCGAGATGATCGAGGAGACGGTATTCCATACGCTGTCCAGAGCGGACATGGACGCCGCCATCATGGCGGAGAGGAACAAGCCGATGACACCGGCCGGCATATAACGCAATACCACGGCGATATAGATGTTTTCATCCGGTTTGGTAATGTTGGCAAAGTGATCCAGCATACTGATATCCGGCCAGAGGACCTTACCCACCAGCGGGGGAACGCCAAAAAGAATGGGACCGGTCATAAAGAGTGCAAAGGCCAGCCAGCCCACCTTGCGGGCCGCCTTTTCATCGATCACACTGTAATAGCGCTGCGCCCGGTCTCCCACGGCATTGCCAAAAACCTTGGCGGTGATAAAACCGATGAGAAACCAGTGGGTATATGTGGTTTTGTCCCGGATGACGTGATGGAATTTAATGGGTGGGATCTTGTCGACGAATTCCGATACCGTTCCCACCTCGCCGGCGGTGAAACAGACCACCACCAGCACCGAACAGACCACCATGAGAATGAGATATTGAACCACATCGGTAATACAGACCGCCCACAACCCGCCAAAAAATGAATAGATCAATACCAGTATGGCAAAACCGACGATCATGATATCGAGGGCGACCATGGAATTGGGGAACAGGGTTGGTGCGCAGATTTTGCTGAGAGACGCGAGATGGTGTGCGGGCCAGTACATCAAGGCGAGGGAGAGAAGGATGCTCATGGCCAGTTGTGTGGTTTTGTTGAAACGGGTCTGAATATACTCGACGGGTGAGGTGACGCGTGTCCGGCGCCAGCGATGTGCCGAGAGTTGAAAGCCGATAAAAAAGGAGACCGGTTGGGCGAAAAAGTAGAGAAAGCCAAACCAGCCTGTGTTGTAGGCAAAGCTGGCCGCACCGGTGAACATCCAGGCGGAAAAGGTGGTCATGTAGAGGGAGATGCCGGCCGCCCACCAGGGTATCAGATTGCCGCCAATAAAAAAGTCTTTACCGCCCTTCATGAACTTTGAAAAATAAAGTCCGATACCCACAACGACCGACAAAAAGAAAACAATCACCACATAGTCAACGATCGGAAGCCCCATGAAACACTCCTGTAGCTGGTTGTTAGGTGAGGGATTGATTCGGCATGGAACCTGTTGTATGAAAATGGGCTGAGATGATTGCTGCCTTAAAGATATACGGGAGGACCGGCAGTGGTGCCGGTTCCTCCCAAGATGTCAACACGTTGCCTTGTTACCGGACCCAGAATTCCGGCAAGGCTCCATCGTTGATGATGTCTATAGTCTTTGCGTGCTGGTCTTTTTTGATCGTGACCTGCCATCCATCGGCTGTGGGTTCGATGGAGAGGTCGGGATCATCCTCTGGAGGAGTCAGTGGCGTTCCCGCCATCACCAGTACCGGTGCTGTTTCGGGTACGGTCAGAACGGTTTCGATATAGGGAAAGACACCCGATGACTCGGGTATCGGCAGGGTCCGGGATTCCGTCTGGACGGTCTGTGATCCGCCGGCGATGGCATAAAACCGTGCGTCGGGTCTCGAGATGGTAAATCCGGATGCGTTGGCTGATCCGGTTCCCTGATTATCCTCGTTTTCAATATGCCAGCGTGCGGAAAATGTGGACGGGGTTTTATCTTTGATCAATTTGTCGATCACCACCAGTGCGGGAATTTCGCGAAAGACGATGACCGTGCGCGTTACCGATTTGATATCGCTGTTGACGAGCTTGTAGGCATGAGTGGCATCGCTGGCCCAAAAGACGTATGAGGCGCGTTCACCGGTACGGACGATTTTGGCAGAGGCGTCGGCTGCATTGGTTCCCTCTTTTCCGGTATGATATTGATGCCCGGCATTGTCGACCAGCACCGTGTTGTGTGCGGGTGAGGTGCGGAGCATCCAGGCCGGATCGGCGTTGCTGTAGGGCGGATGTTTGACATCCGCGAGTAGGACTTCTTTGTATGCCTTGAGAATGACCGAATTGCGATCCGCGTGTTCATGATTGGCCGGTTCGCCGCTGCGCATGGCCACCACGAGATCATCCATGGTAAAGCCGGTTCGCGTGATGATCCAGTCCAGGTCGAGATGAGTGAAATGATGCGCCGCGGACGGGGATTCGGGTTTGAGGCGCGGATCGTACCAGATCAAGGAATAGTGATTGTGTCCCCTGGCATGGTTGATGGAGGTATACTGTGCCAGTGGATCCCGGGCGCGGCTGGCAATCCAGAATCCCACTCCGGACATGAAACTCCTGCCACTGTCTCCAAAGTTGACACAATGGGAGGGGTGGTCGTTGTGCGGCATCGCCAGGGAGAGCATGACATTCATCATACCGGGATAGTTGGCTTTATCAAAGAGGTCGATGTTCAGTTTACGCCTCAGCACTTCGTTGAGAAGAGCCAGGTGGGTGGTGGTATAGTTCCAATAGGAAGACCCTTCCGGATAGCTGCCGTCCTCCTCGAAGAGCTGAACAAAGGTGTTATAGCTGTGGAGAACCATTTCCAGCCATCGTTCGGCGCGGTCATCCTTGCCCATCAGGGTGGCGGTTCCAACGGCCAGGGCGCCCAGGGGGACGGCTTTGAGGTTGGTCTTGTCCAGAATGATGGGCCAGCGACTGAAATCGATATCGGCGTAATGCGAGCTTTCCGGGTCATAGCCCCATCCCTGTACGAGTTCCGGATGGCGCATGCCATGTAAGGCGTTGTAACAGGCCTCGCAGCCCTTGTCGCCGATCTGTTTCAGCATTTCCTGTTTTTCCGTCTCGCTGAGCAGGTCGCCCAGCCAGTCATAGGCCAGGCTCATGGCGATCGTGGACCCTGGAGCCCGTTGCAGACCGATGGTTTTGCTGCCGGCTTCCAGATGATAGTCCCAGCGTTTATAGGCCATGATTTTTTGAATGGCCAGCCGGGCCAGTTCCGCCCGCTCCAGGTCGCCGGTAATCGCATAGACGAATGCTTCCCGTTCCAATATGTTGTGAGCTCGGGCAATATGGCGTATGTGATTGGTCAGGTCCAGCTCTTCCATTAAAAAGAGGCGGTCATCTTGCAGGTCGGTCCGCATCAATGAGGCCCAGTATGCCTGAAAGAGGTCCATGCGGGTCCTGGACAGAATGGCTTTAATATCATTCTCGCTGAACAACAGATTTAGGGTGAATTCAGGTGAACCGGCCTGCAGAATTTGACCCCATAGAGGAGATGTGGATAGGGCGCCGGCAGTACCCATAGCCAAACCGGACCGCTTGATGAACTCACGGCGAGACAGGGATGTTTTCATGAGGGTTCCTTTGAACGATGACGGTTTCAAGAGGACAGGGGTTAAAATCTGTTTGTTCCGGCACCTATGGGCAACTGGTTGGGTGCCGGTTTTGAGTGGCATGGCATGTCACTGTGATAGTATAGCGAATGTGACCAGAAAAGTCAAGCGGGTTTGCAGATCACGGCCAGAGGGCATCCCCTTAAATCAGAAACGTCTTGTGTGGAGGATATGGATTGTGTATTTTATATTGCTTATATTATCGCCATTTTTTCAGGGCACCTTATAAAATGCCTAATCACTGCAACCATCATTGGATAGGGAGGTTCTATGAGGCGAATTGTCCTGATCTGTTTGCTGCTCGTCGTGGGAGTGCAGGCGCAAACAGGTCCCAAAATTACACGCTATTCGGATATTTATAAAGAGGACGGTCAGTGGCACTGTCCCTTGTGCAATCAGATCGTAAAGAACGGCGATCGTTCCGGCATCGATCCCGCTCTTCATCTCTCCGAATGGCATGACGTGTATCTGGATTCCACCTATTTTTATGACAAGATCAGTCATATCTCCGATCGCGAATTGTTACGGTCTCTGGATCCGGCTAAAGAGGTTACAGGGCCGGCGGGTACGCTTTCAGCCGGACAGTTGAAAGAATTTATTGTGGGAAAAGAGGATAACCGACGGCTCTATCATTATGATCCGGAGGTCAATATCCCGTTTATTCGGATTTCGGATTATACTGATCAGGTCGACACCGATTCGGAGCGGTTCGACAGCATTTTGAAACAAGCACGGGAAGTTGTGGATGCGGATCGTGGATTCACCATCGGGGGGCATCCGTTTGGCTGGCAGGTCGACTTTAACCACAACTGGAAAGACCGTTCCAAATTTGGACTTCACTACCTTCGCTTTGTCAGTGATCTGGTCCCCGCCTATTTGCTGACAGGAGATACTCTTTATGTAGAGGCCTTTGAGTCTCTGTTCAATCAGTGGTATGAGCAACGCAATCAGATTGAACAACGGGACAAGGGACCGGGTGTCAAACAGCGTGATGTGGTCTGGTATGAACTCGGGCTGGGCAACCGTACACCCCGGCTTATCGATGCGTTTCGTGTGATGAAAGAGGATCTGTCTCCCCGGACCCACGTCCGAATGTATAAATATCTGTTGGGAGCGGGACGATGGATGTACGCCTGTCTGGATCGGACGCCGTTTCATCCCTATAACTGGCAGACCCAGACCGCGATGACGCTCTCGTATATTGCTCTCGTGTATCCGGAATTCAGCGAATCCGAGCGGTGGCTGGAACGCAGTCGTGAGAATATGATCATGCATTTCGAGCGTGATATTCTCGATGACGGTGGGTATATCGAACGGACCGGAAGCTATACCCGCTATGTTTTTGGTATGTTTTACCGATATATGTTGATGTTCAAATATTTGCAGAACGATCCCACCCTGCTGGATCGCTATCTACCCCGTCTGGAGATGTTGATGGTATTTACATCGCGAACGCTCTCGCCGCTGGGTGTCAATTGTCCGTTCAATGATTGCCGACGGGATCTGCGATTGGCAAATCTGCTGGTGGATATGGGAGGATTTTTCGATCGCGGTGATTTTATTGGTCCTGTTCAGGAGGTGATTCCGGAGGCAAAGTGGAAAGCCACAGGTGTGACGCCGGTTTTGCCCGAGGAAACATCAATGTTGTTTCCGGACAGCCGGTTTGTGGTGATGCGGGATGGCTGGCAACCGGAAGATTATTTTATGATGATCAATTACGGCCCGTTTCAAAATCACAGTCACTATGATATTCTGGATTTCGAGTGTTTTGCCAACGGCGTGCCTCTAGCAGTGGATGCCGGCATCAGCGAACGCGGCTATGTGGATCCCATCCATGTGTCCTGGTACAAACAGTCGAAAGCCCATAACATGCTGATGGTGGATGAGGCCAATACCCGGAAACGTGAAATAGCGGGAGAGCAGGTGGTTTGGTCAACGCAGGACCGGATGGATTACTTTGCCGCCACCCATCGTGGCTATGAGCGGTATCACGATACCCTGCACCGGCGGCATATCGCCTTCCGGCGGGGTGAGTACTGGCTGATTGTGGATCAGGTCGCGACACCGCATCAGGGCAAAGAACTCGATTGGCATTTTCATTCTCCTCTGTCTCTACAGGAGACCGAATATGGGTTTGAGTCTGAATCCACTCCCGGGGTGCAACTGGTTCTGCCGGAGCAGGATCAGGAGGAGATGAAACGGTTGCACCGTATGGGCATGGCTCACCTCAAGGGCATACCGGGGGAACCGGCCAGCCGGGAGGTGGACTGGATTACGTTCCGAACCGGCAGTACAGCGGATTCTGTTCGCGACCGCATGGCGGTATTGATCTATCCCACATCGGAAGCACAGCCCGATGCTGTCCCTCAACTGATGTGGGAACGGAATCAGGACGACCCGGCGGTGATCCGCTGTCGCGTCGTCACTCCCCGGGGAACGGATCTCCATATCTTTTCCGACGGGACCTATCGCGATTTCGGGCCTGTCGCCGGAGATTTTATCTATGCCTGTGTGCGTCTGCGGGAGGGCAAGCCCCGATGGGTCAGTGCTACCCGAACCACAACGCTGCAAGTAGATTCCCAAGATCTTGTTGACGGTAAGGAAAGAGTCGACGTGGAACGTGAATTGTAATGGATCCCTGGTGCGGTCGTCCGGTTTGAGGACCGGACAATCGGTCATCTAACGATAAGGAGCCCCTGATGAAACGAGTTGTCCTAACAGGTGTGTTGGTGGCGTTGATCGCTCTGGTGGCGTGCAGCGAGAAACGAACCGGTCCCGAGATTACATTGTATTCGGATATCTATAAAGTCGGTGACCAGTGGCATTGCCCGCTATGCAACCAACCGGTCAAAAACGGTGACCGGTCCGATATTGATCCCAACCTCTATCTCTCGGAATGGCATGATGAATTTCTCGATCCGGATACCTTTGATCAAAAGATCAATCACATCACGGATAACGATCTGATCGCATCCCTGGCGCACAGTGACAGAAATTCTTCCGGAATTGAATTTCCAGAGGGGACAGATACTGAAGCCGCTCTGGCGATCGTTCTGGACTATTTCTCCCGGCGGCCTGACAATCAGCGGCTCTATTTCTACGATGGAGAGGTGGCGGAACCATTTATCACGGCAGAGACGTTTGTGGACGCGGTGCAGTCCGATCCGGAACGAAAAGAGCAGATTATTCAGGATGCGAGAGAGACCGCCCATCCCGATAGCGGCTATAAAATCGGCAATGTGCGCTTTGGATGGGAAATCGATTTCATGCATCCGTGGGAAGGCACATCGGATTACGCCGTCAATGGCCTGCATGGCATCATCGATCTTCTCAATGCGTATATGGTAACAGGTGACCGCTTTTATCTGGAGAGTTTCGAGGATATTTTTAACCAGTGGTATGATCAAAAGGATACCATCGAGCATCAATGGGGTCCGCAGGACAAGAAGGTGTATGGTGTGATCTGGTACGAGCTGGGCCTGGACGGCCGGTTGCCACGTTTGATCGACTCCTTCAGGATCTATGGAGGTCAGCTCGAACCCCGAACCCGGGTTCGATTGCTCAAGATGATGTTGGGTTCGGCCCGCTGGTTGCACGAATGTATCACCCGCACTCCCTTCCACCCCTATAACTGGCAGACTCATACCGCCGCCACACTGACCTATATGGGATTTGCATTTCCAGAGTTTAACCGTGCAGCGGACTGGGTTTCGGTGAGCAAGGCGAACATGGAAAAACACTTTACCCACGATATTCTCGATGACGGTGGTTATGTCGAACGCAGCGGGGGATATACCCACTATGCTTTTGGTATGTTTTACCGTTATATGTTGATGCACAAACATTTCGCTGGCGATACCTCTCTGCTGGTCCGGTATCTGCCAAGGGTCGAAAACCTGATGGAATTCACCTCTCTGACCCTCTCTCCCATCGGTGTCAAT
>CAYPUH010000005.1:0-41309 GCA_964413725.1 uncultured Cytophagia bacterium | reverse complement strand
ATCATCTGTAGAGTGCGGCAGGCCATCGGCAAATGATAACGATACCGTTCCATCAGCAGGACCGTTACGATCCTGAAAATTTGAGACACGAATTTGAAAAGGTGTTCCAGCAGTGACGATTGAGGGATAATCAAGGGAATAGGTGTAAAACGGTTGATCATTTGGAACCTCTACAAAAAAGTCCCCTTCAATAGTAGGAGAAAGATTATTATCCTTAAGATAAATATGTTTTGTTCCAAAATTCTGAACAATAAAATGTAGGCCGGAAAACACCGCAAGTCCAGAATTACCATCGAACAAAAAGCTGGCTGGCAATTCATCTGCAGGATTATCAGTGCTAAAGACCAGTTGCCCATCAAAACTCTTCTTCAGGTTACCAAAATGATCAACGGCAGCAATAATGACAGAATCTGGAAAGGGTATACCGGCTGCAACCGTATCAGGAAAACTTGTTGCCATAAATGAATCTGTATCAGCGGACACAACGTCGATTTCCTGGCTGAAATCTGTGGCCAAACCAGAAGTCCCTTGTAATCGAATTCCTTCACCTGCGGCCACAAGTATTTGTTCTGTTGCATCGGACATTCCGTTTTGGACATATATAGGCTTCAAAACTGGCTTCGAGCCATTGGGAGAAATTCCAAAGCCATCCGAAATATTAATATTAACCCAGCCAGATGCAGGTTGTGAATTGTCGTCCAATGCCTCAGTTACCCAAACGCTCAGTGGATCACCTGCAGTTACCGTCGTTGTGTTTATGTTGATATCAAAGCTGTTGATATGACCTTTCACGACTATATTTGCATTTGCATTACCTTTTATCCATCCAGCATTGGTTTCGGCACTTATCTCAACACCATAATCACCGGCTACAAACGGCAGTCTGATCATACCTATATGAAAAGAAACGGTGCCCTGATCTGGAACAGCGGTCCCCGTCCCGTCACGTTCGATATAAATGGGGTTGTTCTCTGTAACCAGGGTCAACCCGCCATCCAAATCGCTCGAATAATTGGGACTTGTTAAAAACAATTTAGAAAAATTAAAGCCTTGGTCTTCATAAAACTTTAATTTAATCTGATTGTTATTTGGCAGACTTGTCCCATCGAGTTTAAACGAGCAGGTTGCAACGGTACTGGCCCCTGCAGTGCTATCCTGCAAAGCGAACTCCAGATCGGTCAACTTCGGACCCTGAGCTGATAAGCTGGTTGTAAAGCAAACAATACATAGCTTAACTGCAAATATTATATTTTTAAGGTTTTTCTGTGCTTTCGAGTGCACACGTTCATCCTTCATTTCGAGACCAGGCTCTTATTTCTGTTTTACTTTCCAGTCGGAATAATGGGTTTTCATTATCAAGACCACGTATTATAAACATTTCCGGTTGCTCTTGTTTGCTCGAAAAAATAATACTTGCAACTCGCAAATCAACTTCAGTCCCGGCCGCCACAGTTCCACCCAGCCCCACGCGTTTGACCGTTATTGTGTCACTCGAAACAGCGACAACCAGCCCTCCTGTTATGGTCTTTGATGAGGCCAGCATAACCGGGTCCAGGATCATCGTGCCGGGGCAGATAATCTCGATGGTCGCTGAAGACGGAAGGGCTTCGGGAAGATCAAACTCAAACAAGCAGGCAGAAAGCCCCTTTGGTTCCGGGTTTGTTGAATACACGCGTATCGGTTCCTGTGTCCATGCCAGAGTATTTGACAGCAACAGAACCAGCACAAAAACATATCGATTCATAATAGGCTCATCTCAAGTCATTGGTCTCCATCGATTCGGTGCGTTGCGCCGAATCCCCAACACGTTCCAGGTGGTATCGATACAAAAGAGATGAAACGGCTTTGGTCGGCAACAAGAATGCTACCAAACCGTTTCGTATGAAGGCGTTCGGTTACCCTGGAATCCGTTTGATCTTTCATGTGTTTTGATATGAACATTAAATGCACAACCACATCGTATGTTTCAGATAAATCATAGCTGTTTTCCATCGATACACAATAACCCCTTATTGGACCCCCCAAAGCCTCCTGACAAGCTTGAGCAAATATTATACCACCAGCACATCGAAAACACAAACAATTGTCATGCTCGATTGGCGATCCAATCCATCAGAAAGTAATCTTGTCCTAAAGATGTCGGAAAAAGAAACAGAGGAAGGAGCGAAGCCGGGTTTGGATCAAATGAATAAGAGGAAGTAACGGGTGTGCCGTGCAAGACACACATTGCAACATTCCAACCGGTATGCCATACAGGTGCCTGTCCTCTGCTTCTGCGGTTGCTGGTTCAAGTGGGATGTGGATGCCGTTTTGACTGCTTGTTTCAGCTCGTTGTCGGTATACCAGATATCAACAGATTTAATGCATGTTACACTTAAAAGCGGTTATTTCAAAACACTTTTTAACAAAATTAAAAATCCCCGGCTGTCATTTTCCAGCAATTTAAGATGCTTAACCGCCTTTTCAAAGGAGGGGTTGATTCGCACCGCTTCTCGATATTCCTCTACCGCTTTGATAAAGAAATGCCATGTCTTGATCAGATAGGCGGTGCCAAGACTTTTATGCAAGTCGGCATATTCAGGATACTGATTCACCGACGTTTCGATGGTCTTGATATAATGGTCCAGTGTGCGGTTATCTTTGTCCAGTCCCGCAAACATAAACTTTAGGTAGAATTCGCTGTCTGCAACAGCTGTTTGGCTGCTCGACCGAGTATAGTGATACGCGTCTTTAAACTCTTCAAGACCGGTATCTTCTACGTCCTTTTGTTCCAGCTTTTCAAATCCGGCATTCATCGCATCGCTGTCATAATGCTCCTCTGATAACGTGATGGCCTGATGAAGATGATATTCGGCATCTTTGAGGCGCTCCAGGGGAGGTTTTAGATCCGCGTGCTTGGGATGATCTACACAGCTCTGCAAAAGATAGAGGCCCAGCGTATAATGCGCTTCGTGATAATCTGATTTGAGTTCAAAGACACTGGAAAACATCTTTAGCGCATCTGACAGCTCTCCGGCATGCCATAATGCTTTGGCATACCAGAACTGTATATCGGGATATGTTGGGGTCTGATCTACCGCCGACTTTAGATGCTCACAAGCGATTTTGGCATCCCCCTTTTTCAGATAGGCTTTGCCAAGGTGAAAATGAGTGTTTTCCAAAGAGGGGTTGAGCTCCAGAACCCGATTGAGTTGCTCGATCGCCTCGTCCACAAACTCTCTCTCGAGAAACAGTATACCCAATCGTTTGATCGACTCTGGATGTTCTGTGGCCTGAACCTTTTCTGTCACAAAAAACAGCATTTCCAGATCGGACAGGATGAGATGGTGAAATTGTTTGACATTTTTCTCAATCTCTTCGGGAGACTTTGAATCTGAAAACGTGGTTTCTTTTTGGCTGACCGGTTCATTTCCGGAAGAGATCACCGCAATGGCGCAGCCTGTCTCTTTGTCAAACGTGGTTTCCACATTCAGCTTTTGTTTTCCGACCCGGACGCTGTTCTTAAAGTGTAGCGCGTTGGTCTCATTTTTAGTCATTTTGACGTATCTGATTTTTTAGAATCGGGTTTTGATTTGTCCGCAGAATCATTTTTGGAGGAATTGGTAGATGACTTTTGTTTCTTATAGTCGGTTATATAAAATCCGGATCCTTTGAAAATCAATCCAGACCCTCCGGTCACCACCCGGACAACCTCGGGCTTTCCACAGACAGGACAATCGGTGACGGGATCAGAAACGATGCTTTGAAACAATTCAAAACGATGTCCGCACGCTTGGCAATGGTAATCGTACGTCGGCATGTTACTCTCCATTCTGGTACAGGGATCTCAGTCCCTGTTCAATACGATCTAGTGCTCTGTTTAGGTTTTCCATCGAAGTGGCGAATGATAGGCGCACATGGTTTTCCATGCCAAATGCTGAACCCGGTACAATCGCAACCCCATGGTGCATTAACAAATAGTTACAGAGGTCCATTCCTGACCGGATGGGATCCTTGTCAGGGGTGACCCTGGTATAATAATGTGAAACATCTGGGAAAGCATAAAAAGCCCCTTGCGGTTTGGGACAAATCACTCCCTCCATCTGATTGAGCCTCTCATACACGACATTCCGTCGTTCCGCAAACGCACGGAGCATCTCTGATTGAAACGATTTTTCCCCCCGGTAGGCTTGAAGGGCGGCCATTTGAGAAATGGATGCCGGATTCGATGTGGTATGTCCCTGAAATCGCTTGATGGCAGTCGCGATCGGTTGCGGCGCGGCCAAAAAACCGATCCTCCAACCGGTCATGGCAAAACTCTTTGAAACACCATTGACGAGAAGGAGACGATCCTGAAGGGCGGAAAATTGTGCCAAGCTGGTGAACTCGGCATGATCATAGACAATCTTGTCATATATTTCATCCGCCAGAATATAAAAATCGTTTTCAACCGCCAATGCAGCGATCGCTTCCAGTTCCGGTTTTTCATAAACGGCACCGGAAGGATTGCTGGGAGAGTTGAGAATGAGCAAGCGGCTGTTGGATGTCATGTTGTTTTTAATCTGATCTGGGGAAATTTTGAGTCCTGACTCAAGTCCGGTGTCCAAAATCCGCGCTTCTGCACCCGAAAGTGCAATTTGTTCCGGATAGCTCACCCAGTAAGGCGCGGGCAAAAGTACTTGATCTCCCGGATTGCATACAGCACAAATGGCCTGAAAAACAGCATGCTTGGCGCCACAGGTGATCACAATGTGTTCCGGCTCATAATTGGCCTTATACTCGTCCGCCAGCCAGGAGCAGACCGCTTGTTTCAGGTCAAACGTACCATCAGCAGGCGTATACTTTGTAAAGCCATCCCGTATCGCTTGAATGGCGGCCTCTTTGATGGGATCCGGCGTGTCAAAATCGGGTTCTCCGGCACCGAGAGAAATGACGTCCTTACCCTCGCGTCTCATCCGGGCCAGAGTTCCACTGAGAGCCACGGTTTTTGACTCCTGAATTTTTGAAAATCGTTTTGAGAGCATATCTTTTCCTGTGGGTATTGTCATCGGGCTTTCAGGCTGCAGATACAGGCAACGGTCACAATATCCTCCACCTTACATCCTCGGGACAGATCGTTGGCCGGTTTTCGCAGTCCCTGAATCACGGGTCCAACAGCCCGGGCACCGGCCAGACGCTCGGTTAACTTGTAGCCGATATTTCCCGCCTGAAGATCCGGAAAGATCAAGACATTGGCCCGACCGGCCACCTCGCTGTCCGGAGCCTTTTTGCATCCCACGGCCTCGACCAGCGCGGCATCCAACTGCAATTCTCCATCGAGAGGCAAATCGGGGGCCTTGCTCCGAGCCAATCGGGTGGCTTTCGTGACTTTATCAACCAGCTCATGTTTGGCACTTCCCTTGGTCGAAAAAGATAACATGGCAACCACCGGGTCTTCTCCGGTCAGACTTTTATGTGTCGCAGCAGAAGCGATGGCAATATCCGCGAGTTGTTCGGCCGTTGGATTGGGAACGACAGCGCAATCCGCAAAGGTTAAAGCTCTATCATCCGGCAAAATCATCAGAAAGGTGCTGGAGACCACAGAAAATCCCTCTGCCACACCGATGATCTGGATGGCTGCACGCATAACGTCACCGGTGGTGTTTAAAGCACCGGCCACACTGGCATCAGCACGACCCGCTTGTACCATCATGGCACCGTAATACAAAGGATTTTTCATCGTCTCCAAGGCCTGTTCCCGGGTCACGCCCTTGTGCTTTCTCAGTTCAAAATAGCGAGATGCATATTCCTGAAGAGAATCATCCTGCAGAGGATCGACAAGTTTGAGAGAAGAAAAATCGATATTGTTCTTTTGCGCCATCTCCCGGGCGGTCTGCGTGTCTCCCACGAGAATGGGTTCGACAAAACCTTCCTGCTGACACACATGAGCAGCAAGAATCATTCTTTCATCACTCGCCTCGGGGAATACGATGGTTTTTAGATCAGACTTTGCTTCTGAACGAATATTTTCAATGAGATTCATGTGGTCCTCAGTTTTTTCTTTAACTCCTGGTTCACATGCGCGGGGACAAAGCAGCTGGCATCCCCGCCGAGCATGACCAATTCTTTAACGATACTGGAGTTTAAATAAGAATATTTGTCGTGAGTCATTAAAAAGACGGTGATCAAATCATCTGCCAGTTTTCGGTTGACCAGGGCCATTTGAAACTCATATTCAAAGTCGGATACAGCCCGCAGTCCACGGATGATAGCTCCCGCTTTTTGGGCTCTGGCATAATCCACCAAAAGACCGTTAAAACTGTCAACATCCACGCGGTCCATCTCCTTTACTGACTCGAATATCAACTCGACACGCTCGGTTTTACTGAATAACGGTTTTTTCTGGCTGTTCAACGCAACCGCTACGACAACGTTATCAAACAGCTGACGGGCTCGTTCGATAATGTCCAGGTGACCATAGGTGATAGGATCAAAAGATCCGGGATAAATGGCTGTTGTCATTTCACACTAGAGTGTTTGAGGTTAAGAAGGTAATGCGGGTGTCGCCCACCACTTTTTCTCGAACGAGAGTAAATCCCGTATCGATGGGCAATTCAGACGATTGATTGCGGCTTTCATAAATCACCATTCCATCGTCTGCAAGGCATCGGTTTTCACGGATCAACGCCAAAATCCGTTCTGACAGTCGACTTTCATAGGGAGGATCACAAAAAATGAGATCATATTGGTCCCCCCGCTTGCCCGAGTGACGCAAAAAAGACTCGGCACGGTGTTTATAAATCGGGGCGGTTGCTCCAATTTTGCCTAGATTCCGTCGTATCAGTGTCAACGCTTTGTTCGACATGTCGACAAAGGTGACGGATTCGGCTCCCCGACTCAAGGCTTCCAATCCAAAGGCTCCAGTCCCGGCAAACAAATCGAGAACGGTTTTTGCGTTCCAGGAGGGTCCCAATACGGAAAAAACCGTTTCGCGAACCCGATCAGAGGTGGGGCGAATAGCGTCTCCACGAGGTGTGTGGAGCTGAAGCCCTTTATACCGTCCGGAAATGATTCTCATACAAACAAAAACCCCTCAGACAATGCTCCGGTTGCAACGGGCTGCCTGGGGGGCACACAAGGAAACCCAATTCACCCGTCACAGGGCCGTTACCAATTCAAAACGCAGGACAAATTCAGCTTGCTGTAATGTTTTGGGCATCAAAATTAATTTCGAGATGGCAATGGGATAGTTTTGCTGTGCCACACTTCCGAGGAACTCACGGCATTGAGATGTAGGCCCCAACACTTTGAAAAACAAAGGCATCTTTTTGCGCCCCGACACCTGTATTTCCTGGCCGATCGTGCTTTCCTGCACGGCCAGATTAAAAGAGGTGGCCTGTTCACGCAATGTCTGAAGCAGAGACGATGCGTTTTGGCCTGCACTCATGGGCGGCGAAGAGTCGATCTCAAAAACGTTGGTGATCAGGGCTCTGGCCTCCACGCCGGTTCCCGGTGAGGGGGCCATGGAGAGGGACTCGCCCATACTCTCTTTAAGGTTGGTAAAATAAAGTTCCAGCTGGGCCCGTCTTTCCGCTGTCACTTCAACGGAAAAGGAGGATTCGTCCATGATAAGCGTAGACAGAGTCACCTGCTGTGGCAAGGCATCAAGAACCGATCCCATCCATGTGTGAAGCTGAGCCAGACCCTGATCGCCGCCGGGTCGACTCGGGATCGGACTTTTAGGTCGACTTGCGGCTGTCGGTTCAGGTCTTGACGGTTGTTGAGCCATCTCTTCAGGAGTCTGTGTCGATTCTACAGGTTCCTGCTCGACACGGGTTTCATCCTCGGGTTGAGATGATTCGGTTTCAGTTATGGTGGCTTCCGACCCGGGTTCCAACAACTGGTCCAAATCGGTATCATCCCGAAACAACCCCCAATACGCCAATCCCCCCACAACAGCAACCAAGACAACAATCAGCACAAATGGCATAAGAGAAGATTTTTTCCGCTTGCTATACGGATCATAACCGGACATTGAAGGGGGTGCTACGGTTGGAGGTTCAAGATCGTCTGTTTGGATGGGCTGTTGCGGTCGCGGTGGCTCAAACTCGCCTTGAGAGACACCTTGTTCCCGATAATCCTCTAATAAATTCATCTAGACCCCTTTATTGAATGCAACTAATCTTCCAAAGTAATTACCATACCTGCAGTTACGATAAATTTCTCGGGCTTGTTTTTTATCAATGGATCGGATTCTGCCTCGAAAAACAGATTGAAACTGCTGAAGGGATCTGCAAATCGAATATCGGCTGTCTTTTGCATGCCTTGAAGATGGGGAATGATTTCCACCTCTGCTTTGTCGCCAGACAGATAAATGCTATCATAGGAAGCGGGAAGAAGATCGTCTTTTACACTTTCAAGGAGATGGGAAAGTTCATCACTGATCACTTTGGCAACCTGTTTGGAATTGTTCTCTCCTTCGCCCTCTCTAACGGAAGAGATCTCGCTGGAGCAGAGAAACCGTCCTTCCCGGACAAGGGTAAAATCGATACCAAAGTCATTAAAATCGACCAAAGCTGCAAGCGTCTCTGGCCGTCGTTTACTATTTCCCTGTAATCCACGAACAGCCGCCAACACATCCACGTCAATGACGGAGAGAGTTAACGGCGTTCGCACAAAGACATCTCGCAGAAAGGAAACAACCTGCTTCCGCACCGCTGTAATTAAATAAACATCTTGTTGTCCATAGTGAGAACCCAGAGATTCCACGCCCACATTGAATTCCATGCGGGGAGCAATCAACAACTGCTCTGTTTCCCATTCGATCTGGTCTTGGATTTGACGATCCGACAGGCCTCTGTCCAATTGTACCGTTTTCATCAGGACGAGACGACGATCCAGAGCAAAGCGCGCTGCGGTTGCATGAATGGATTTTTCTTGCAACAATTTATTGATCGCATCTGCATACTGTGCGACAACCTCTTCATGCTTGACCACGTTGAGATCAAGGGGAACCGTTAATGTTGTTTCGGCTACCGCCTTTATGCCAATTTGATCCAAATGTTGTTCGGCCTCAACCCCTTTAAGCCGTCGACCAACAATATTGAGACCGAAAAAATGTTCGCCTCCTGATGTCGTCATTCTATACCCCGCCTAATTGGACAAATTGACTATGCTACTTTTCTTCCTCCCAGCTAGTCTCACCATTCTCTATGGCGCCATGGTTGGAAATTTTCAGACCCGCTAGGTTGTCCAGCATGAAATCATTTTCGACCGCAAGACTATCCAAAGAATCAATCGGACATTTAATATACAGCTCTTTTATCACCGATGTGTCAACAACCGAAATCATGTAGGGTGCGTTCACCGTCGGACATTCATACATCTGATAAAGCTCGTGCATTGCCATGGAATCAATAAATTGAGCGAATCCTTCATGAACCCGCAATGAATCCAGTATCAAGGCATTGGTTGTATCCAAATCACGCTGGAAACCGAAGCGTTTCAGTGAGTCGATGATCGATTTTGCCAAAGTATCCGATTTCAATTCCGCAAAGATTTTATCCGCCAGAATCGAATCAAGGTTGGCAAATTGTCTGAGAAGTCGACCGGTGGTGTCTTGATCGAACATCTCCACAACGTTGTCAAGGGTATCGGTATAGGTGTTGTTTTCGACCAGATATACGAGTTCTGCATACAAAATGTGGTTCATGTTTTGGCGGCATTTTTTGGTGTTGGCCTCTTCTTTATCCCACTGCTGCTGGGGATACACAATGCTGAAAATCAATGCAGCACCCAAAATCACGATCAACAACTTGTAGATGATCGACCCTTTTGGCTTTACATTCGAGCCTTTAGCCATTTTTCCTCCTGAATTTAGTCAGTCTTTTTCGTACGCAACCGGTTTTTCCACAATGATTCGTTCCCGCAACCGTTCCAGGGTTTTGGGTCCGATGCCATTGACCTGTGTGAGGTCATTTTTAGAACGAAAGGGGCCATTTTGTGAACGATAGTCTACAATTCGCTCCGCAAGGACGGGTCCGATTTTTGGTAATGTTTGTAGCCGTTCTACTGAAGCCGTATTTATATTGACTCCGGATACAAGTTCTCTCTTGGTAATGGGTAACAACTTTTTTGTAGCAGGACCAGAGGACCGTTCCTGGAATGTCTGATATATCGTGGCATAGAGAGACATCCATCTGTCCGAGGGATGCGTCTCTGTTATGTATTGATAACATTTACGTCCGGCTCCCAGGGCCAGCACAATCAATAGAAAAAGAAAAAAGCGCAATTCCTGTCGAGTGAAAGACACGGTGGCCTCACTACATAAATGCCTCTTTTACCTTTTCAAAAAATCCCTTATCACCTTTGGCTGGTTGTATATTCTCTGAATCCTTTAATTCTCGCAGCAAAGACTTTTCCGTTTCCGACAGCTTGGTGGGAGTATAGACACGAACACGAATCAACTCGTCACCCTGTCCTCCGGATTGGAGGTGCGGTATTCCTTTGCCCTTCATCCGCAACAGTTTTCCACTCTGGGTCCCGGCGGGGATGGTAATTCTCGCTTTGCCAGCGAGTGTCGGCACCTCGACGTCATCGCCCAGGGCAACCAGGGGAAAACTCAACGGCAGTTCATACAAAATATCATCGCCATGACGTTCAAAGTAAGGATGCGCTTTCTCCTCGATCAGACAGATCACATCGCCTGACGGTCCTTCCCGTGGGCCCACATTTCCTTCGCCACGAATGGTCAAATATTGCCCCTCTGAGACGCCGGCCGGGATATCCACATCCAGGGTGGACTCTCCCCGTATTCGGCCATCACCATTACAGACCGAGCAGGGAGACTCTATAATCGTGCCTTCCCCGTGACACCGTGGACAGGTTTTGTTGATCGCAAAAAATCCCTGGCGATAGGCAACCTGACCCTGGCCATGACACGTCGAACATGTGGTTTTTGACGTACCTGCCTTGGCACCGCTGCCGGAACACTCGTCACACGGAACCATCTTTTTGATTTTAACCTTACGTGTCACGCCGGAAGCGATCTCTTCGAGGGACAACTTTAAACGAATTTGAAGATCAGAGCCACGCTGGACCCTGGAACCACCCCGACCTCCGCCAGCGCCTCCCATACCAAATATATCGCCAAATCCACCGCCAAAAACTTCCCGAAAGATATCAAAAGGATCAAAGCCGGCTCCACCACCAAAACCACCAAAGCCGCCACCGGCAGCGCCCCTCATGCCCGCTTTGCCAAACTGGTCGTATTGCTGACGCTTTGATGGATCGGAAAGCACCGAATAGGCCTCTCCGATTTCTTTAAATATCTCTTCCGCTTCTGTATTGCCAGGATTTTTATCGGGATGATATTTCATGGCAAGCTTTCGATAAGCGCGTTTGATCTCGCCAGAATCAGCATCTCGGGCAACACCCAATAGTTCGTAATAATCTCTATCAGACATATATTATGATGTTCTCAATCCGTTCCGTTAATAAATCCTATTGACTTACTATAACTTTGGAATGACGGATGACCCGTCCGTTGATCTCATATCCTTTCAAATGTTCCTCAACAACGATATGAGAATCCAAACCCTCAACCTTTCTCTGCATAATCGCTTCATGTTTCTCCGGGTCAAAGTCTTCCCCAACCGCAGGAATAGGCTCCAAACCTTGATCGGTCAGAACCTTTAAAAAACCCTTATAGACCAGTTGCATCCCATTCACCAAAGAATCATTCGCCTCATCGGATTCAGCAGCTCCCAAAAAACGTTCCAGGTTATCCAACACCGGCAAAAATTGGTTGATGAGTCCGGCATTCGCATTTTCCTGCAGCTGCTTAAACTCGCGGTCGGTTCGCTTTTTGAAATTATCAAATTCTGCAGCCAACCGCAAAAGTTTTTCTTTTAATCTTTCATTTTCAGATTCCAAGGACTCTATGTGGTTCTCCAGATCTGTCGTGTTCTGGTCTTTTTTCTCCTCGTCTTCAGCAATATTCGAAGCTTTTGAATCGAATTGTTGTTTGTCTTCTGACATATCTTGTATATCATTCCCTGTTTTTTTGGTTCATTAAAAACGTCAACGTTTCTGACATAAATTCCACCAGTGCAATCACCTTATCATACTGCATTCGCATCGGACCGATCACACCGATGGTTCCGACAACATCCTCGAATTTATATGTGGTGGTGATGAGACTGCAATTTTTCATCAGCACCTCTTGGTTTTCCTCACCAATAACAATCGAAAGCCCTTCATCCTGCTTTTCACTCAACACGCGAACCAACAAATCTTTGCGGTCGATCAACTCGATCATCTTGCCAACGGTCTCTCGGGTATCAAACTCGGGCTGAGAAAGAACGTTTCGGGCACCGGACAGATGAACATCTCGAATGTCGTCGGTCTCCAGCAATCCTGTAAAATTTTTCATAAAAGCCTGGACAATCAGGTTGCTCCGGGAATCGATATCACGAAGCAACTCTCCTATCGATTCCTTTACATCCTGAATCGTCCGCCCATGCAAGCGCTCGTTCAGGATCTGATTGGTGGTGACCAGAATATCCTGGGAAACCGAATCCTCTATCTCCAGCATTATGGTTTTCACCAGCCCGGATTGAATGCTCAAGACCAAAAGCAGCTTGTGGGCAGAGATGGAAACCAATTCGATCTTGTGGATTACACCCTGATTGAATCGAGGTGCAAGTGCCACACCGAGTTGATTGGTGATTCGGCTCAGGACGTCCGACGCCGTGTCTGCAATTCGATCCATATCCCGGGTAAATTTCGCCAGCTGAGTGACAATGGAATGCTTTTCATTGCGACTCAAACGTGAGACATTCATCAGATTGTCTACATACTCCCGGTACCCGACATTGGTCGGAATTCGGCCCGCAGAAGAATGTGGTTGAGCAATCAACCCCATCTCCTCCAGGTCGGTCATGATGTTGCGAACCGTAGACGGACTGTAATCAAGGTTGTAACGCCTTGATAGAAAACGTGATCCCACAGGCTCTGCACTCTGTACAAAGCTGTGGACAATCGCCATAAAAACCTGACGTTCACGCAATGTCAAATCATCTAACGCCATAGAACACAAATGGCGAACACCGCTCGTCGTGTCGAGTAGAATCCACCACACCTGTTATTCTTTCGTCCAACTTGCCATGTTGTGCGTTTTAAAAACGCACAGGCTTTTAAAACATTGCACAGGACGTTTAAAAAAATACATACTAAATCCAACTAAGATAAGGATTTTCTCCTGATCAGTCAAGAGAAAAGTCCTGCCGGCCACGCTCACACTTTGAGGAATCGACGTATCGCAATGGCACTTGCCAATCCACCGATCAGTGTTCCAAGGATGGGAAACAGTGCAAAAAAGAAAGACGGTGTGGTGATGAGTTGAGGAATGTAATAATTGATCCCCTGAATGACCACCAGCAGGACAGCAGAAGCCACCCCCCCCCCTATTCCCCCCTGCAACACCCCCTGAAAAATATACGGTGATCGGATAAATCCATATGAGGCGCCGACCCATTTCATCGTTTCGATGATCGATCGACGGGCCACTATGGTCAGTCGGATGGTATTGGTCATCACCAGTAACGATCCGAGAAAAACAAAAATCACCATCGCGATGTTTATCCCCTGAGCCAGTGAGGCGTATCGGCTTAAAACATCCAATGCTTCGCTGTGATAAACGACGTCGTCTACACCCCGCAAAGCGTCCAGATCGGTGGCTACGGATCGTATGGCAGATGAATTCTGGTAGGTAGGTTCCAGTTTGACATGAAAGGACGAGGGTAAGGGGTTTTCCTCCAATATATCAAACAGTTGCTGTCCAAACTGTTGCTGGAAATGGCGGGCAGCAGCTTCTTTTGAGAAAAACTCTAGTGATTTCACCGCTTCGTGGTTTTTAATCCGGGCACCCAAAAGTGATATCGCTTCATCATCCATCGTGTTGGCGATGAAAACCTCGATTTCAAACTTTATTTTAAGACTGCTCAGAAGCCGATCCAGATTGTGTGAAACCAGAAAAAGAGATCCCAAAACAGACAGAAGAAAGGCGACCGTCAGTACTGAAAACACAAACGAAAGCCGTGTCCTGCGAAGGCCATCCCGGGTTTCGGCGACAAGGTGTCCGATATTGATACTCATTGTTCCAGTTGACCCTTGTTGATGTATAGAATCCGGCCGGTATAGGTTCTAACCAGCGGTGCATTATGTGTGGCCATGATCACAGCGGTTCCTCGGGCATGAATTCGAAAGAGCACCTCCATAATATCTGCAGCGGTCCCTGGATCCAGGTTTCCGGTCGGTTCATCGGCAAGCAGCACATACGGTTCATTGACAATCGCCCGCGCGATGGCCACCCGCTGTTGTTCTCCCCCCGATAGCTCATATGGGAATTTTCGAGCTTTATGGGCGAGCCCCACATCGGCCAGTGAACGCAGCACGCGCCGTTTGATCTCCTTTTTCCGTCGCCCGGTTACTTTTAGCGCAAAGGCCACATTTTCAAAAACATCCCTGTCGTCAAACAGGCGAAAATCTTGGAATACAATTCCCAATTTTCGTCTCATTTTGGGAATGTCGCGCGTTTTCATGAACAAGGAATAATAATCACCCACCCGTACACTCCCCTCTGTCGGCATTTCCTCCAGATAGAGTGTCTTTAAAATTGTCGTCTTGCCCGCCCCGCTGGGTCCCACCAGGAAAACAAATTCACCCGGCTCCACATGGAACGAAATGTTCCCGATACTTTCACCGGTTTCATAAACAACCCGCACGTTTAACAGTTCAATCATGGGATTTCTCTAAAGGCGGATTCAGGATCAGTTTTTTTTTAGGATATAATGCACTCGATCGGAAGATTCGTTTCCTTCACGGAACGTAAACCCGTTGTAATATGCTGCCAACTGAAACGGGGTTTGTTTGATCAGAGCCGCGATTTCATCGAGATACCGGATACGCTGGCGATGATTTTCACAATAGACCACACCGGGTTCCGACAACAAGTGGATTTCAAATCGGTTCCACTGAATTCCCGCTTTGGCATCAAAGTGGCTTCTTCGAATATACCGCATATGACGACTTTTTTCCTGCTGTTCAAAATCATTAAAATAGTCAACAGAATTCGAAATCGTGCTGACATCAAAGATAAATACCCCTCCGGGTGTCAATATTCGGTAGACCTGCTGTAAACACTCTATCCACTCCTGTTCCTCGAGCAGATAATTCATACTGTCATATAATGAAACGACAACAGGTACTCGTCGACAACATGACAGCTGCGTCATGGAACCGCACCAGAAAAGCCCTGTTCCCTGTGACTGCTTTCTGGCAACATGCACCATCTTGTACGACATGTCAAATCCCCAAACGAGATAGCCCTTTCTGGCTATTTGCCGGCAAAAGGATCCCGTCCCACAGGAAATATCCAGTAAAGGACCTCTGGAAATGTGCAACCGATGCAGATGGGAATCGATGTATTCGGCCCATTGACGATAGTTGACATGAGTCATCATAAACTCATAAACATCCGCCAGAACGGTATATGGAGGCACCGTGATCCGTTTTTTGGGCCAGTACCGTTTCAATCAGGAATCGCCTTTAAAATGAGTCGTCGGGTTCGAGGACCATCAAATTCACAAAAATATACAGATTGCCAGGTGCCCAGGAAGGGGTGTGCGTTTTGGACGACAAGGGTCAATGAGGGACCGATCAGAGACGATTTGATGTGTGCGTCCGAATTGCCTTCCCGGTGACGATAGTGGTCATTCCGAGGGATGTCGCGGTCAAGCTTGCTTTGAATATCCTTCACCACATCGGGATCCGCATTTTCGTTGATGGTGATACCTGCCGTGGTGTGAGGCACAAACAAAACACACAGTCCTTCTTCCAATCCGGATTCATCAATATAACGTTGCACGTGCTGATCTATATTGACATATTGGTGTCTTGAGCCTGTTTTGATGGTGATTTCTTTTACCGTCATGACGTCCTCCGAAAGAATCCGCTGCTACTCGAAAAGGGTTCAGCTAAAAAGGTCGTAAAAAACAGGAGCATTTTCAAGAACAAATATCGAGTCGAATTCACCTTGGGAACTAGGTTTTTAGCTTTTTCTTTTTTGCTGCCGGAAACAAGATGTTGTTTAATATCAAGCGATAACCCGGCGAATTTCGATAAAGAGAGAGTTGCGTTGGAGGGTCATTGACATAATGTTGATAGTCTTCGGGATCGTGCCCACCCAAAAAGGTAAAGGTTCCCCGCCCTTCATTACCATGAAGATATTTGACCTGTCCGGTTCCCTCAGCCTCACCCATGATTACCGCAGTTTTCTTGATCAAGGAACGACGGAAACCTGTCGTCTGTCCCATAAACCCCTTTACCGCGGAGACGTGATTTTGAGTCAGCATGGTCGGAACCGGATCATATTTAGCTGAAAATGCAAATAGCGTAAAATATTCAGCTTCCGGTCCCTGAAGCGGAGCCGCATAGCTGGGTGGTATGTCGATATCACTATATTCATATACCATAGGGTCCATCACCAATTGAAATCCCTGAAAGGCAAGACACGGAGCATAGTCGAGGTTCTGATTGACATTGGGATCCGGAGAATCACCATCGAACGGAGAGGCACAGATATCGAGTTTCAAGGCCGCCAAAGCCATATCAAATGTATCCGTAGCCGAGCACATGGCAAATAAAAAACCTCCCTGCGCCACATAGTCGCGAATGGATAACGCCACAGCCTTTTTCAGTTCCGACACCTTGTTGAACCCGAGCTTGGCCGCCATCTGTTCATTCTTTTTCACCTCATCCTGATACCAATCGGTATGACGATAGTTGGCATAAAACTTTCCGTATTGTCCTGTAAAATCCTCATGGTGTAGATGCAACCAGTCATACTTTTGCAAGTCTCCCCTCAACACCTCCTCATCCCACAGCGTGGAATAGGGAATTTCCGCATAATCCAGCGCCAGCATCACGGCATCGTCCCAAGCTTGCTTGTTGGGCGGGGCGTAGATGGAGATGGTCGGCACTTTTTCCAGTAGCACCACGTCCATATTCTCCTGCTCGATCACTGAATAGATCTGTGATACCGCCGAGCCATCAATCACCGAATAGGCAACACCACGAATCTTCATCTTTCGCTCTAGACGGGCAGAAAAATCCATCAGAAACGAACCACCACGGTAGTTTAAAAGCCACTCCACCGTATGGCCACGATCAAGTGCGTGATAGGCCACTCCATAGGCTTTGAGGTGATCGGTTTGCTGCAAATCCATGTACACCAGAAGCTTTTGTCCACAGCTGATCACCGGGGTCAGAAATATACCCAACAGTACCCAAAAACAAAATCGTGTCAATAATACTCTCATACAGTTTTGTACGCGTCCTCGTATTGTTTGTTTACAAACCAGCCCCAAACCGGCTCTTTGCATCTTCCGTGTCCGGTTACCTTCACTCATGGGGTGGAGATTCGGTGGTTTGTCTCGACTTTCGAACTCAAGTGTTCGCGTCCAGTTCACGAATGCGTTTGCGGACCGACTCCAGATGAATGCTTTGGGGAAACTCGTTGAGATAATGCAGATAAATATCGACGGCTTTTCCCGCATCTTCCAGAACGGTCGCATAGAGTTCGGCTCTTCGTTTCATAGCTTGTTCACGGTAAAGACCGTTCTCGTTTTTCTCGAGCACGGTCAGGTCCTCAAGGGCATAACCATACTGTTGTTGCTCAATATACAGGTCGCTTCTCAACCATAGCAGTGCTTCCGTTACATGCCCATTGTGGTTCTCTAGGGCCGTATTGAGCACTTTAAGTGCCTCTTTATATCGGTGTTGATCCCGATAAAACCGGGCCTTGCCATAAAGATCGAGTGTAGCAGAATCCGCAGCTGAATCGATGAGAATCTTGAGTTCAAGCGCATTATTTATGGTTTCATCCTTTAGATCGATGGATTCCGGTTCCAGGATGTCGTTCAATCTTTGGCGACAGTCCGAAATCTTTCCCTGATATAAGGAAACATAGGCCTGCATCAGGCGTACCTGATTGCGATTTTTATCCCCTTCACGGTTGAGCTGTCGCAGGGTTTCATGTGCGAGTCCAAGGTTGCCCTGGGCAATGGCGACCTCTGAGAGCCGAAAGAGCGTATCCGTCCGATAGCTGCTGTTTGGATATTGATCCAAAAGTCTCTGGAAACATCTTCTGGCACGATCCAGATCAAACACCTGTTGTAAATTCAGAATTCCGCACCGATATAACCCTTTCACCGCCTGTACGCTCTGCGGATGTTCACTGGCCAGAGTCAGGTAGGCGCGGATGGCGGCCTCGAATTTTCCCTCCTGTTCATAGATCTCTGCCAGCCCAAAATGGGCCTGCAATGCCAGATCACTTTCAGGGCTGAAGGTCAACAGCTTGTTGTAGGCAAGACGAGCTTCGCTGAGCACCCTGTTCCGGGCAGCACTGTTTGCAATCTGTAGATACCGCTCGTCCGCCCGGGCCCGATAGGTCTCATCAGAGGCCGACAATGTTTCCACCATATTGATCGCCCGATGGTACAATCCCATTCGGATATAAACACGGGTTCGTATTCGACCAATCCGTGAACGTATGGAGCGACGATCCTCATACTCGTCTTCCAAAACCGTTGCAATGGTATTTGATATTTCATCATTCTGGCACAGGGAGAGAATTCTTGAATCGATAAATGCCTGTTGACCGGGATGACGTGCCAGATAGTCAATATATTCATGAATAATTTTTTTATACTGTTGTTGGGCGGTCAAAATACCGATACGCTCAAACAAAAACACGTGGGGATTGTCAAGGTGTTCCCGGCCCTCCTCATAAACCGAAAGAGCGTCCTCAAAGCGTCGGTGTTCGGTCAATACCGAGCCAATCAATTGATAGGCTGTCTGATTTTGCCGATGTTGGTCCAGCAATGTGTTCCATTTCTCAACAGCCTGTCTGGTTTGTCCGTTTCGATACTCGATATCAATCAAATCCACCTGATAGCGTAGATCCCGTCGTTGCGTCTGCAAAGATAGAATCAGGTCCCTGAATCGTTCCAACGCATCGAGTTGAATCAGACATCGTTTGGCACCGAGATAACTGGAGATGTCTTTGGGATTTCTCAAGCTGATCTCTGTATAGTATTGCGCTGCCCGGTCATAGTCACCCGTGCGTTCATAGTGGATGGCCAGACGTCTTTTATCAATGGCATGATCACGAACCTGTCCGAAACCATTACTCAACAGAACCGATAAAAGGATCAGGTTCGCAATCGCCCATCTAGTTGTTTGTGGATGCAGTTTCATTTGAATTTGAAATGGCCTCATAATATCGTTTAATCAGATCCAGATAGTCGCGGCTGAATCCCTGACGCTTGGCTCGCAGCAAATCCTCCTCGAGTTGGCTCGACGTTTTACCGGACAGTGAAAACGCCCTGGGAGAGGATGGTCGAGTAAACCCTTCTGCCGTCTCTGCCTGTCGCTGTCGACTGTATTCCCGTTTGTGAATGGATTTCTGAGCATCGAGCATTCTCGATAAGATGCGTTGTTGACGGTCAAGTGTCTCCGGAGTCACCTGCCGGTTGGCCAGGTCTTCCTCCACCGCCTTCATATCCTTGCCGATTTGTCCCAGATCCCCGAGAAGATTGGACATGGATTGAGCTTCACGCGCCAACTGCTCCAACGATTTTCGCAGACTCTGTTGCCCTCGCATCAATCGGGACATGGCCGCCTGCTGTGCCATAGACTGTGACATACCCTGTTGCATTCCCCGGGTCTGTTGATTGATCGACTGCTGGGATTGACTGAGTTTTTGCATCTGTTGCATAAAATCCTCAAAACTCATCCCGCCCTGGCTTCCCATACCCTGTTGATTCATGGATTGCATCATCTGATAAATGGCGGCGTTGAGTCCGGAGAGAGCTGTCTGCTGAGCTTGTCTCGCCTTGCCATAATCGCGCTCACTCATGTTTTCAAGCACGTTCCGCATGGCACGGTGAGCATCGGCCATAGCTTTGGCAAGCTGAGGCTGAATTCTGAAACTGCTTCGTGATGCGTTAAACAGCTGATTCATAACGCGTTCCAGTCCGCTCGCCAAATTGTTCTGCTGATCCGCGAGCTCTGACATATGCGGTCCGTTTGTAGGAGCTTCCTTTAGTGCTTTTGAAGTCTTTTCCTGGCTGTGAGAGAGCTGCAACAGATCCCGCATCCCCCGCTTCATCGCGAGCTGGGCCTTCCGATTCTGTTCTCCCGTCAGTCTATCCTTGGCTTGTTCCAGTTTTGTTATCATCTGCTCCAGGTGAGAGCGGGTTTTCTGGCTTGTTTCCTTGTATGAATCGGCCTGGTTTTGTCGAGCCTTTTGGACCAACTCTGAAAGCGCTTTACTAATCTGCTGCATCTCCTTTTGTGCATCCGAAAGTTCCGCCTGTGGCATGGAGGGATCGTCCTGCATCTCGTCAGTTAATTCCGTCACTAACGAATCCAGCTGTTTCGAATCTTGTTGGATCGTTTCCTGTTCCCACTGAACCGATTCCTCTTGCACCCCTTCGTTCACCGCCTTTTCTTCGATCTGACGTTGACGGGTTTCCAGATTTTGCGTCATTTTGATCGACTGATCCAGTTTTTGCTCCATTTTAAGTCGTTTGAACAACGAGATGGCCCGGTCGAGGTTGCGCTGAAATTCTTTCTCGTCGAGTTTGAGCGTTTCCATTGCCTCCTGGAGCTGCTCTCTATCCACCTGTTCGATCGCTTCCCGCATCTCGCGAAGGGTCTCACGCAATTCCGGAGTCATGATCTCCTGTACCAAGTCCTGAAGCTGATCGTATTTCTGTAATGTCTCCTCGGAAAGCAACTGATGGCGCTCCATCTGCTCCACCATTGCATCCAGTTTTTGACTCAAATCGGATAGTTGCTCCTCCTGACTCTCCCCCTGCTCAATGGTCTCCTTTACCTCTTGCTGTTTTTGCCAATCAACTTCGGTTTGAGAGCGTTTGAGTTCTCTGGCCAATTGCTCAATACTGGCTCGATGCTCCTTGCCCTGTTCATGCACCGATTCCATCTGTTGAAGCACATTTTCCTGTTCATATGCAACTTCTTTATAGATCTCGTAGATCGAGGGAAAGCGAATCCGAAAAACCTGACTCGTCGCAACTTTGGGCCCGGATATGGTATCAGAGTCATAGGCACGAACATGATAATAGACAACATCCTTGGGAAACAGATCCATCTCCTCAAAGTTCCAAACTTTATCTATCTCCACCTGAGTTCCGGATTGAAACCCAGTTAATGGCTGATAGTGAAATGCATTTAAATCGAATTCACCTTGACCCTGCGATAAATGCTGAAAGCCCAACTCAAGACGAGAAATTCCATAATCGTCGCTCGCTTTGATCTGCAGCGCAATCTGCATATCTTCTCCCAGGTCCACGTCGCGGCCGGGACGTGTAATTTTCACGATCGGCTTTTGATCGGGTATAACCTGTAGATGATAGTCAATGGGGTGCGCATTTTCGGTGTCATGGCGATCTTTGAGGCGTATATTATAGATATCATCCCCTTGAAGGGTAAACGCACCCTGAAAAGACGCCTCTGACGTTGTAAGAGAGGTTTCGCTGCCGGACTCGAACACCACCTTGGCGTGGTTCAGAGGTTTATTTGTCTCTCCTTTGATGGCGATGCGGCTTCCCTTGAGTGCGCTCACATCACCAATATTTTCCTTCAACTCAAATGGAGGTACTCTTGAATAGTCTGGTGGAAAAATGTGTAACTGTAATCGATTCACCATCGGCCGGCCAAACACATCTATACGAAAATGTGGCGAGGTTTCTGAACCGGACGAAAAAAAGTATTCGAGAGTATCCTGAAGGGCGGAAAGCTGAACTGTAAATCGCCCATCCTCAGCATCGACCCGGGTGCGCTTCTCTCGATCATATTGGTGCTGGTGAAACAATACGTGAGAGATCCCCGCATCCGATACCGATCCCCGGATCGACATGTCCGACCCCTTGACCACGGATGTATCTCCCGGTGTAATCGTAAAGACCAAAAGAGGCTTTGGGGAAAATTCAGTCCGAAAATGCATTAACCGGTTCACGGCATTGTGGGTGACAGGCACAACCCCCCCTCCGGTGACGACCAGCAACACAAGCCCCGCTCCAGCAATACGCAATGACCGAAAAATGGGTGTGCGGTCAATCAAAGAGGTAAATGATTCCTGTTTCAGTCGTTGTGCCATACCCTCCAGGGCAGCAGCGATCAATTGAATTGAATACCTGGAATGGGGGGTTTCCTGACGCTCGAACAACTGCAGCGCGTTGGCCAATCGATCCTGTACATTTTGATAGTAAAGACCGACTTGAAACGCAATCCTATTGAGAGAGGGATGATGTCGCTGTGCAATTAGATGCCATAGAGGCCGGAATAACAAGAATACAGTCAATACAGAGACAATCACTGTCACGACCCCACTCAATACGGTTCTGGGCCCCGGTGACAGACGAAAAAGACTCTCCAAAATCACAGCCAGAGAGACCACGATCCCCGCCCATCCGAAAAGACGCAACAGTCCCTCCACTACCGCGTAGGTCTTGATTCGGCGTCGATACCGTCTTAATTTAGAAAGAAAAAGATTATATGCTGTATTGGTAACCATAATACAGATTTGTTCCCTTGACTCGTTATTTCCCGTCTCCGGCCGGAATCAAAACAATCAGTGTGTCATCGCATATACGAGGATATTGACACCCATTTTTAACGCCTGTTCGCGAATATGGGCAGGGTCTTTGTGTACATCGGGGTCAGCCCATCCATCCGAGATATTGGTGTTATAGCTATAAAAGCATACCATTTCACCCTTGTGAAACAGTCCATACCCCCGAGGAGCGCCACCATCGTGTTTGTGTATCTTGGGCAATCCATCTGAAAAATCAAAAACGATGTGATAAATATCATGAGAATACGGCAATTCAATCCAGGATTTTCCGGGAAAAACCGCGTTCATGGCGTCCCGGAAATAGCTATCCATACCATAATCGTCATCTGCATATAGAAATCCACCATGACTCAAATAGGTACGCAAGCGCTCTGCCTCTTTTGCAGTGAATGTCATTCGCCCGTGTCCGGTAACGAATAAGACCGGATAGGCAAAGAGGTGTTCATCCATCGGTGACACACGGGCTTCCACGCGTGAAGCGTCAACTCCTGTGGTGCGTGACAGATACGTCTGTACATTGGGCAACATAGAAGGATCATTGTACCAGTCCCCCCCCCCGCTGTATTTGAGTCGGGCGATGGTGAACGCACTTTTTGTCGGCTGAGCAAAACACGGTACCACCCATCCACATATAACCGCCGTGCAGATCCACATAACCTGTTTTCCAGCTCTCATGATCCTATCCTGTCATTAAAGGTGTTCGTATCTATCTCTGATATTCTGTGATGGGATTCTTGATTTCGACATACACATCCTGTTTGATCTCGCTCAACCACTCTTTAAAAATCTGCTGCTTTTTATACTCGAGGGCCATGTTTTTGACACGCTCCCAATCCTGTTTCAAATCCAGATCGCGGGGTTGCTGACGATCGATCACCTTAAGGATATGAAACCCATAATCCGTCTTTACCGGTTCAGTGATCTCTCCGGGTTCCACCCCTTGTAAAACATAGGTAAACTCTTTTGCGGTTTGTTCTAACTGGTCCAGCTGAAATTCACCCAAATAACCGTCCTGTTCTACTGTGGTTTCATCATCAGAGTATTTGGCAACCATTTCCTCGAACGGAGCGCCCTCTTTTATTTCTTTATGAATTTCTTTGATTGTCTCGGCTGCTCGCAATTCATCCGCCTGGGTTGCTTTGGGAGAAATTAAAATGTGTCGGACTCGGACCTTTTCACCTCGTCTTTCCTCGAGCTTGATGATATGGAATCCAAACTGCGTTTCCACGATCTCATCCGAAATCTCGCCGGGTTCAAGAGAAAACGCAACCTGCTCAAACTCTGGAACGAATTCACCTCGCCCCATGAGACCCAAATCACCACCTCTTGAGGCACTGCCCGGCTCCTCTGAATATTCTTTGGCCAGCTCGGCAATCGACTCACCTTCCGCCAATCTCTTGCGGAGTTTCGCGATAGTCTCTCGGGCCTTGGCTTTTGATTCCTCACCGGGTTTCGGGACAATCAGAATATGTCTCAACTCAACGGTTTCCTGCATCGTATCGATAGAATCCCGGTGCGTTTTATAAAACGCTTCAACTTCGCGACGGGAAACATCCACCGTCATCAGCTTCATCTCTCGTACCCGCTGCACCTTCAATTCTTCTTCAATCTGTTCACGATAGTTTTTGCGAACGTTGGACAAGCTGATGCCAAAATAATCGGCAACCGCATCGGGTCCACCCAATTTTTGTGTAACATTTTGCATCTGTTGTTTGAGATGGTATTCGACCATGCGTTCATCGGCCTCTATGGTGTCTTCCTCAGCTTGAATCAACAGGACTTTTTTGTCGATCAGGTTTTGCAGCGTCTCGTTCTTGTATTTTTCAAATTCCCGTTCAAACTGGCCGGGATTTTGGCTGGGATTGACACCCGATTGAAGGGCCATCAGATAAGCACTCTGAACCACTTCGGATTCCAAAATGATATCATCGTCCACGATGGCCGCGATTCGATCCAGGACCTGTTGCGATTGAGAATAGACGAGAGTCACCGCTAGGATCAGCATGATAACCACCAGGCCGGTGACCATAAATGGGGTTCTTGTCATTATTTATTCTTCCCTTTTCGGTTTTGTGTTCTAGTCATCCCGTTTTCACGATTGGACAGGTGTCCATTTGCATCCAGATCATAGCGTAACAGCCGACAGATCCTGTTCGGGTCGTGGTTTTGCGCGTCCTTCACTTCGGACCTGTCAGTCTTTAGACGGCTTCAGCGGATTTGCAACAAAATTTTCGAGCGGGACTGTATTCATTTCAATATCAACTTCTTCCTTTAGATTAGAAATGAGTCTGCGCTGTCTCATCGCTCGTTTTTGCGCTTTGAGCCTCCACACCACGATATCTCTGACCTCGTCAAGGGATTGAACGTCGCCTTTTTTCCGCTTTTCAACCACCTTGACCAAGGCATATCCGACCTCCGTCTTGACGGGACCTGACAGACGGTCAATTCCAAGCGACGGGATTTTCTGAGCCAATGCCGGAGAAAGGGTTTCCAGAGACACCCAGCCAAGATCACCACCCTCTTTGCTGCTGGCATCAACAGAGTGCTCCTTCGCTGCCATGGCAAGATCGAGACCCTTGAGAATTTCCCGCCGTAAACGGCTGGCCTCCCGATAGGTCTCTGTCAAAATAAGTTGAACATGATACTGATCGGTGGGTCGAATGTATTCAGAAGATTTTTCAGAATAATAGTCGTTGATCTCTTCATCACTGATATCGAGATATTGATCAACTTCATGCTCGAGAAACGACGTAACCAGATAGTCGCGTTTCACGCGTTCCAGTTCTCTTTGAATGTCCTCGCGGTCATCAAAGTTCCGTCGCTTTAATTCCTGATAAACAAGTTGCCTCTCGATCCATCTCTGGACATATTGCTCTATTTGGACCCGGGAGTATTGAACCGAACTCTGCTGCGGTAGCATATCCTGAATATCGTCTAGAGTTAATTTGGCATCTCCGACTTTTGCAATCGTTTCTATAGAGGACTCTTTTTGTCCACACGATCCTATCAACAACCCACAGGTCAGAATCCCGAGCCAAATCCATCGCGGTTGTTTCATAACAGACTTCCATTCGTTAGATTGTAATTTTCGACACCACATTCCAGTAGCGGATCACCATGTCTCGTTCCGTTAGTTCAGACATCCATTCCCGCATCACCGCTTGACTCTTTTCTTCATAAAGCTTTCTGCGGATTTGCGCTCTGTTTTTAACAAACTCACCACCCGCATCTCTCCTATCTACTACTTTGATAATCGAATAGTTGTTTCCGGCTTTTATGGGTTTGGAGATTTCGCCGATTTCCATGCGGGCGGCAACCAGTCCAATGTCACCATATTGCAATGGTGTAATGAATCCCAACTCTCCGTTGTTGTTACGAGGATCGGGATCTATATTATAACGCTCGTAAAGCTGATCAAAGGGGGTTTCGACAGCCTCTCGGATCACGCGTTCTGCTGTCTCAGCATCCTTTACAACAATCTGCTGTACTTTGCTTTCCTTGCCGGTTGCGAGGGACTCTGTGTGTGCCTCAAGCCACTCCTCAACCTGTTGTTCATCAATGTGTACTCTGGCCTGCACGTGCCGCTCCACCTCTCGAGCGAGAAGACGGTCACGCTCGCTTTGGTATCGTCGTTTAAAGGTTTCACTCTCTACAATATGACGATCCCGGCCAACGGCCAAAAACAGATGATAGGGAGCAATGTTGCTGAGCAGATTCTTTAGTTGCACATCGGATGTCAATGGCGGTCGGCGAAAATGGGGAATTCGGTCCAGTTCCTCAACAAACCGCTCGAGTTTATACTCTCCACCTCGAAACGAAAACAAGGCGGCATCCGTCCATGAAGCATCCAGTGTGTGAAACTGCTGCAAAAGAGACCGTTTCCGGGCCGTGGTATCACTCCTGGTTTGAAGATACCATACGATAAAAGGATCAAAAACGCTCTCATGAAACGTGAGATCATACTCTTTTGACAGCTCAACACCGACACGATCGAATTGTGCCCTTAACCGTTGATTATTCTCCTTGAGTAAATTGTTTCGGATCTTCTCTTTGTGCACTATATACGGGGGCAATCCTCGTTTGCGCCGGTTCTCCACCTTGCAGAGATGATAGCCTTTCTCCGAGCGAATCACAGGGGAAAGCCGACCCGGGGTCAAATTGAAAACCTCTTGGTAAAACGATTCCCCATATCCCCGATCGCCCCATCCCACAAAACCGACATATCCACCCTGGCCGCGACTCAATGGATCCTGGGAATATTTTCTTGCCAGATCCTCGAAAGAATGACCGGAAAACCATTCCTCTCTGACGGTTCGCAACCGTTGTTTTCCATTCCGTTTCGTCGCAGTCTCTGTTGTTTCATTGTCAAAGGGAATAAATATGTGCCATAGTTGAATTTCGGTTTTGTGTCGATCGTACATTTTTCTCACGCTAGATTCTGGAACCACCCGATCAAGAACCAGACGATCGAGAACCGTACGATATATCATTTCGTCATACTTTTTCTGTAGCTGTTTCTGGATGGATGGCACGGTATCCAGTTGTTTGTCTAGAGCATCCTGAACCTTCAGGGATTGACGGATCATCTGATCGAGATGCTGGTGTCGAAGGGAATCTGTATCCGTCCATCCGGTGGTATTCTGCCGACTGTCGATATAACTCTTGACAAATTCAGACGCTCGAATTCGCTCGCGTCCCACCACAGCTACCGTTTTATCCAGCCTACATCCAGAGGAGAGGAGGACGACCATCCCCGGAAGCAGTGTCACAACCAAGCGAATCATCCATAGAGCAACTCTTTTCATAATCACACTCCCCTTGCTGCGTTCTATGTTCATGGGCGATTTTTATTCCTTTAGTCACTCAAATATTCTAACATACAAGTACAATATATACAGTTGTTTATTAATATTTCAAGTCACAGGTGTCCGGTTACCGGGCACCAACCAAGTTAACTATATAATAAACAACAATGGTTTCGTAACTTTCAATTCAAGTCGATTCTGTTTTTCGATTAACATAATAAAATGATTTTAATAGAATTGTTGTGGGTGTCCGGTCGTTCGACCGGACACTAGTGTCCAAAAATCATTAGTTTTTTGATTATAAGTACGTTACACCTTTTAGTGTTTTCACCCGGCTCCTCATTATAATCGTATGATTTTATTGGGGATTCGGTGCTTTGCACCGAATCAGGGTTTCCTATAGCAGATGGTCCAAACAGATATTCCATTGACGCTCTAATTGGCAGGAAAAGCAAGCATCACCTCTTCAATATGGATATCATCCTGGCGTTTTTGGCGATTCGGTGCTGTGTACCGAACCCATATCGTCAGCCGGTATCAAGTCTTCGAGGATCGTTCTCATATCCGCCGGGCTTTCATCACCCAAAGGCTTTTCAAACAGCAATTGATCTCCTTCTTGTTTGAGCTGAAGGGTTTCTCCCCCTTGTTGTACCAATGCAGCGATCCAGGATCGAAACTCTTCACCCTGGGGCAAGTACTCGGGATGAAAAATGCCGGTGAGTCGTTTATTCTCTATTCGCAGTTCACCAATTCTGGCTTGTCGGCACAGTAGCTTTACGGCGACATAGTCTATCAGATGTTGAGCGGCTTGCGGCAGAGGTCCGAATCGATCCACCAACTCGTCTGCAAGAACAGACAGATCGGAACGCGATACAGCAGCACTCAACCGTTTATAAATATCGACGCGTTCGGCTACAGAGTGCACATATGTCTTCGGCAGGTAGGCATCCGCCCGCCATTCAACTTTTGGATCGAACGCTGGGGTTGAGGGCTTTTCGATGGCCTCGGGATCCTGATCTGACTGTATTTCCTGGATGGTTTCTTCAATGATTTTGGTATATGTCTCATATCCCAACGCGTCGATATAGCCGCTTTGCTGGGCGCCAAAAAGATTGCCGGCGCCCCGAATTTCCAGATCCCGCATGGCAATTTTATATCCGGATCCCAGGTGTGAATAATCCTGTATCGCCTGAAGTCGTTTGATTGCCGTGCGATTCAATTTTTTAATGGGCGGTATAATAAAGTAGGCAAAGGCTTGTTGGTTGGATCGGCCCACCCGACCTTTTAATTGATAGAGTTGTGATAATCCAAACCGATCGGCACGATTGACGATAAGCGTATTGGCGTTTGGAACATCGATACCGGATTCGATAATCATGGTGCTGATCAAACACTGGATTTCCCCGTGAGAGAATCGATGCATAATTGTTTCGAGTTGTTGTGGTTGCATCTGGCCGTGGGCCACCGCAAAAGACACTTCAGGAACCAATTCTCTCAATGTTGAGGTCACCCCATAAATACTCTGCACCCGATTGTGAACAAAGAAAACCTGTCCCCCTCGATTAATTTCTCTCAGAATCACTTCCCGCAGCAGATCGCGATCAAATCTGGCCACTTCGGTTTTGACGGGGCGCCGATTATAGGGCGGAGTATTGATAAGAGACATGTCTCGGGCGCCAACCAGTGCCATCTGCAGTGTTCTCGGGATGGGCGTGGCAGACAGTGTCAATGTATCCACGTTGGTTTTAAGGTGTTTCAGTCGTTCTTTATGGAGCACTCCGAACTTTTGTTCTTCATCCACTATCAGCAGGCCCAGGTCCTTAAAGGTTACATCTTTGGACAATAGCCTGTGTGTTCCGATCACCAGGTCGACTTGACCGGCATCAACTCGTTTGACAATCTCCTTTTGTTGACGGGCGCTTTTAAAGCGCGAAAGCATCTCAACTTCGATGGGATACGGCTTTAATCGATCTTTAAACGTATCATAGTGTTGTTGTGCCAGCACGGTGGTGGGTACAAGAATCGCGACCTGTTTCCCGCTGTTCACCGCTTTAAACGCGGCACGGATCGCCACCTCGGTTTTGCCAAACCCCACATCTCCACAGACCAGTCGATCCATGGGTGTTTCTTGTTGCATATCCTTCTTTATTTCCTGTGCCGCCTGAAGCTGGTCGGCTGTCTCCTCATATTCAAAAGACGCCTCCAGTTCCTTTTGCCACACGTCATCACCGGGAAAGGCAACCCCTGTTTCGCTTTGACGCATAGCATAGAGTTTAATCAGATTGTCGGCAATTTCTTTAACGTCCTTTTTGGTCTTTTGTTTAAGCCGAGTCCACTCTTTTCCGCCCAGTTTATTGAGACTGGGAACGACGCCGTCTCGAGAGCTGTACTTTTGAACGCAATCCATCTTTTCCATGGGAACATAGAGTTTATCCCCGTCTCGATATTCCACTTCCAGGCATTCGCGCTCCTTGCCATAGGCATGGATACGCTCGAGTCCCCGATACAGCCCGATTCCGTAATCACTGTGTACGACAAAATCCCCTCGTTTCAGTTCCGTCAATTCGCGAAAGGACACGTTGCGAGATTCGAGTCGATCGGTTTTAACCAATCGGACCCGGTTATAAAGGTCATGAGTGGTATAGACATAAGAGGCCAGGGGCGGGCAGAGAAACCCTGTGGACAGATTGAGATGGGATGCCCGTACCGTCTCTGGAAACCCCTCTTCGTCGAGTATGGACTGTAGCCGTTCGGTCTGAGCCTCTGAATCGCAAAAGAGGGCAAACACGGCCCGGGTGGTATGGGTTTGATGAGTCAGAATCTCGTCTTTAAATCGCGTCAGATGACCGTTGAATTTGACCGGGGGATCCATATCGAAATGGGTAAGGTGGGGTAGCGACCGTTGCACCCCGACCCATTCCAACGGGTGGAAACGATTGCTCATCTCCGCCAGGGCGTCGGCAGTGGTAAACAGCGCGTCAAAGGGTTTTGCGACACCGGATTCGTTCAGGCGTTTGCGCAGGTGTTCTTCACTCTGTTGCCACGCGTCCAAAACCTGTTGCCTGTCGGCAAATAGAATATGTGCGTTGGTATTCAGATAGTCGAGCACACTATGTGTCAACTCTAGCTGGTGGGTGGTCTCCTCGTCAGCGGGTCCATAGGGTCCTGCTGCGCTGAGGGGCAACAGCTGTACGCACCCCAGCAGGGCAACAGACCGTTGGGTGTCCACCTCGATTTCCCGGATGGATTCGATCTGATCACCAAAGAATTCAATGCGTACGGGTTGAATGCGGTCAAACGGGTACACGTCCACGAGTCCACCGCGTATACTCATTTCTCCTGGCTGTTCCACCCGGTCTTCCCGGACATATCCAATTTCGACCAGCGTGGTCACAAAGGCTTCGAAATCCAGAGTGTCTTCCACATGCACGGTAAGCCGACTCTGTCGCATCACATCCGGCGAGGCAACGCACTCGAGAATCGCCTGTGAACAGGTCACGACGAGACGGGTCTGCGTGTCGAGAAGCGCGTTGAGGGTGGCCAGACGGCGTCCCACCAGCGAATGCGGTGGACCAATCTCTGCCCAGAACCGACTGCCGAGGGGCGGAAACCAGACCACCTGATCCTCGGGAAGCAACGCGCTGCAATCCGCATAAAACCGTTTGGCCTCGGTCTCGTCCGCTTCGATGAAAATCAGGTCGTTGGTAAGGTGTTGAGTGAGTTCAGCACAGACCATGGCGCGACCCGACCCCACGGTGCCGGAAATCGCCCCTGCTTCCCGAGCCTGACAGGCGTCTACAAGTGTCTGAAAAGACTCGCTCGCTCGCAACCGTTCTTGTATGGTTTTAACAACACTCATGTTATTGAATCGCCAGGTGTACAAATCCATCGCTTTCGGCCAGGCGTCTTTTGGCCTCTTCCCTGTCACAGGCGGCCAACTTTATGACAATGGCGGTTTTGACATGCCCGCCGGCATTTTCCAGCAACGTCTGCGCCTCATCATAATCCAGTTCTGGAATCACGGCCATCAGGGTTCGTTTGGATCTCTCTTCCAGCTTTTTGGAGGTCATCTGCAGATCGACCATCATATTTTGATAAACCTTGCCCAATTGAATCATCGCGGTGGTGGTAATCATATTCAAAACCAACTTGGTGGCCGTGCCGGCTTTCATCCGCGTTGAACCCATAATCGCCTCCGGTCCCACAACCGGACAGATGGCCACATCGACATCGATGTTCATTTCAGAGCGCGGTGTACAGGTCACATAGAGCGTTTTTGCACCGATCGTTCGGGCGGCCTCGATGGCTCCGATCACATAGGGCGTCCGGCGGCTGGCAGCAATACCACACACCACATCGTTTTTGTTTAGATTGTGTGCCCCCAGATCGGTTCCGCCCTGCTCCTTTTTGTCCTCCGCCCCTTCCTGGGCACGCACCAGAGCAATGCGTCCCCCGGCAACAATTCCCTGAACCATCTCGGGATCCGTTCCAAATGTCGGTGGGCATTCGGAGGCGTCGAGCACACCCAGCCGACCGCTGGTTCCCGCCCCCACGTAAAACAACCGTCCTCCCGCTTTAAAGGCCTGAACAACACTATTGACAGCCTCTTCAATATACGGTACCTGTCCCATAACTGCGAGGGGAACCTTAAAGTCCTCCCGATTCATCATATACAGACTGTCACGAATCGATTCCCGGTCTATGGTCATCGTTGCTTCATTTCGCCCCTCGGTGACCAGACCGCTAAGCTCATTAAAAATCTCTCGGCTCAACGCGTGCTCCTTTCTGGTTTTGACACGATCACAAACCATCGATTTGTATCCAAAATCAACTGTTTCACCTGAACATCAGGATATTTGATTTTCAACGCATTCATCTCGTCCTCGAGATCTCCCCCTTTCAAGGTAACCAGGATGGGAGGCGCTTCAAACGCGGTGATGATTATCCGCCACAACATGGACAGTTGACTCACAGCTCGGGCAACCACCACGTCAACCTCCCCCGATTTGAACCGAAGATGCTCTAGGCGCTCATTTTTCACCTCCACACCACTCAAGCGCAATCGCTCCACCACCTCGGACAAAAACAACGCCTTTATCCGTTTCGACTCTACCAAAATCAAAGACCGGCTTGGATCGGCAATTTTAAGCGGAACCCCCGGGAAGCCCGCCCCAGCCCCCAGATCCAGAATCACAGACGCCTGCCGGACCACCTCGACATGATCGAACCACAGAGACTCACGAACATGGCGATCCACCAAACGCGATACATCCCCCCGGGATACGAGCCGGGTTCGCTGACTCCACTGTTCGATCAGATCCACATACACACCGATCTGCTCTGCCTGCGACACAGACATCGCTCCATCCAGGACCAACCGCTGAACCGCTTTACAATCTGTACCGGACATCCTTCCTCCAAAGTTGTTCCACGTGGAACACAACCCTTCTCTCTCTGCACGGTGTTTCACGTGGAACACGCCCGCGCGGATCTCAGCGCCGGCGTCGTTTTAACCAGCCAACCAACATCGCCACATCGGATTGCGAGACGCCCAAAATACGGTTGGCCTGACCGATGGTGCCGGGACGGATCTGTTCGAGTTTTTCTCGTCCTTCATGGCTGAGACTGGGTATATTCTGATAATCAATCGTATCGGGAATCGGTGTGTGTTCCATCTCCTGTATCCGCTCCACCTGCTGACGTTGTCGGTTTAAAAAGCCCTCGTATTTGATTTCAATCTCCACCTGACGCGCGACCTGTTGCCAAAAGGGATCTTCCGGCTGTGTCAACACGGGCAGGGTACCCAGTGAACGCAACCCGGACAGGTGTACCTGGGGGCGCTTTAACAGATTGGCCATCGATTCCCGCTCCGGCACCGGCGTGGTTCCGGCTTGCTCCAGAAGTGGATTGATCACATCGAGGCCGGGACGCCAGGCCTTGAGCTCGCCGAGAATGTGCTCCTGGGCATGCCGACGTTTCTCCATATCCCGATAGGTCGCTTCTGAAACCAACCCCAGTCTGTAGCCGTGCGGCATGAGCCGAAGATCTGCATTGTCCTGACGCAACAAAAGCCGGTACTCGGCGTGGGAGGTGAACATCCGATAGGGTTCGTGCAACGGCTTGGTCACCACATCATCGATAAGAACACCTATATAGGCCTCGGCGCGATCCAGGATAAACGGCGGTTCTGACCGGAGGGCCAACACCGCGTTGATACCGGCCATCAAGCCCTGAGCGGCAGCCTCTTCATATCCGGAGGTCCCGTTAATTTGTCCCGCAAAATAGAGCCCATCGACTTTTTTGCTCTCAAGGGTTTGCTTGAGTTGAATGGGTGGAAAATAGTCATACTCGATGGCATACCCGAGGCGGGTGATGTGTACGGATTCCAGCCCCGGGATGGAGCGCAGAGCCCTGTGTTGAATGTCTTCGGGCAGACTGGTGGCAAATCCATTGATATAATATTCGTAGGTGTGTGCTCCCTCGGGTTCGAGAAAAATCTGGTGCGACGGTTTATCCGAAAACCGATGAATTTTGTCTTCGATGGAAGGGCAGTACCTGGGGCCCACTCCTTTGATGACTCCGGTATACAGAGGAGATCGATCGAGTCCTTGCCGGAGGATCTCATGGGTGGTTTCCGTTGTGTGGGTCAAATAGCAGGGCACCTGCTCGATATCGAGTCGATCGTGTCGATGTGAAAACGGGGTAGGCTCGGGATCCCCCTCTTGAATTTGCGTCACGGAAAAATCAATGGATCGACCGTCTATCCGGGGAGGGGTACCCGTTTTCAGCCGACCGGTTTCGACGGACAGTTCGGCGAGCCGCTGAGTCAAACCCACAGCCGCGAGCTCTCCCGCACGACCACCGGAAATGGTGCAAAGCCCCACGTGCATCAAACCATTGAGAAAGGTCCCAGCACACAGAATCACGGCGCCGGCGGTGATTTGGGTGCCTATTTCGGTGATCACGCCGTGCAGCCGGCGATCGGAAACCAACAGATCAACCACATTGTGTTGACGCAAATCCAGATTGTTCTGTTGTTCAAGACTCTCTTTCATCAAGGCGGAATAAAGCATGCGGTCGTTCTGGGATCGCGGAGACCATACCGAGGGCCCTTTGGACGTGTTGAGCATACGAAACTGAATGCCCGATCGGTCAGCGACCACACCCATCTCGCCTCCCAACGCATCAATTTCCTTCACCAGGTGCCCCTTTGCCAACCCACCGATAGCCGGATTGCATGACATTTGTGCGACAGTAAACAGGTTGAGGGTGGTCAACAGGGTTCGGGCCCCCATCCGGGCGGAGGCCAGTGCGGCTTCGCAGCCTGCATGGCCGGCACCGATTACGATGACATCATAGTCTTGCATGTGTGTTCCACGTGAAACATTATTTTCCAATACAAAAATTCGAGAATACCATATTCAAAATATCATCAGAACTCACATCCCCGGTCACTTCTCCGACAGCATCCAGAGCGGCACGCAGATCGAGGGCGATAAATTCGGCAGAAAGGTTGTCCCTCAGGCTGGCATCTGCATGTTGTATGTGGTTCCGGGCAGTGGACAAGGCCTGATAATGTCTCATCTTGGTGATGATGCCGGACTGCCGAGGCTCAAGGGATGAAATAACATTGATCATCGCCTGTTTCAGCGCATCCATCCCGTCTCCCGTCTTGGCTGAGATGGTGACGACCGGTAAGGGGGAGAGGGTTTGCGTCAGTTCTTTGGCATCATGAACAGGATCGAGATCGCTTTTGTTGAGTATCACGATGCTGCGCGCAGAGGACTCGGACAGAGAGTCGAGCAAGCGTCGGTCATCCTTATGCAGAGGTTGATGCTGATCCAGCATCGCCAGCCAGAGATCCGCCTGGTCCATGAGCCGACGCGTTCGATCCACACCTTTGGATTCGATGTGATCCAGGGTCTGGCGCAGTCCGGCCGTGTCGTGCAGCCTGAAACAATACCCATCAAGATCCAGGCTCTCCTCAAGGGAATCCCGTGTGGTTCCCGGAATATCGGACACGATGGCACGCTCTTGTTGTAACAGATGGTTCAATAAACGGGATTTTCCCACATTGGGTCGACCGATCAAAACCGCATGCACGCCCTCGCGTATCATACGACCGTATTCAAATGCGTTTATAAGGTAATCAATTTCGGTTTGCAGGCGTTTCAGATCGGACCCAAGGTCGTCGCGGTCGGCAAAATCCACATCCTCTTCACCGAAATCGAGCTCTATTTCCAGCAAGCCACATTGTTGAATCAAATGGTGCCGGAGATCGGCGAGCCGCGTGGACAATATACCACTGGCTTGTTCCATAGAGAGATCGAGGCTTTTCCGACTCCGGGCACGTATCCGGTCATCAATGGATTCCGCCTGAAGCAAATCGACTTTGCCATGGATAAAAGCGCGCCGGGTAAATTCACCCGGCTCTGCCAGGCGGGCACCCTGATTCAGACATGATTTGAGCACCTCTTGTACCAGATAGAGACCGCCATGACAATGCAGTTCGATCATATCTTCACCGGTGTAGGATCGAGGAGATTTGAATTTTACGATGAGGATATCATCGAGAGGATGCCGATCCGATCCCAGTACCCGCGCTCTGACAAGGTGTTGCGACCGGAGCGTTGACAGATCGACGCTTCCATCGATCAAAGCATCGGCAATGGAAAATGCTCGGTCACCACTCATGCGAACCACAGCAATGGCGCCCACACCAAGGGGCGTTGCAATGGCAGCGATGGTGTCTGTTCCAGAATACAATTTCATCATATGGTCACGATTCCGGATTCACATCCAATCTGAACAAACGCGGATGGCCTGGACCTAGAGTAACAAACACTTGACGGATGATGCTCATTCCTGGCCTGCCAGGTCGAGTGTACCGGACGTTGCTGCAGGTTAAAAAGAAAGCCCCGCATGAAAAGAGGCATCAGCGGGGCCATTCTTCAGGTCATTACTGACTATCGTTTTTTCTTCCGTTTGACCCCGGTTGCCGGACGGGACTCTACTTTCACGTCTCCTGTCAGCCATTTTTGTTGGATAATGGACAGGATGTTGAACAGAGCATAGTATAAATTGAGTCCGGACGGGAAATTGTTGAATAAAAAGAAAAGAAAGACCGGCATGAAATACATCATCATCTTTTGTTTGGGATCCGTGGTTGTCAGTTTTTGCTGCAAGACCATGGTGCCGGCCATAATAAAGGGCAAGATATTGACACTGTCGCCATAAAACGGCAGACTAAACGGCAGCGTGGCCACCGTGTCCGGAGACGAGAGATCGTTAATCCATAGTGCAAATCCCTCACCCCTCAATTCTATGGTGGTTCTGAAATTGATAAAAAGAGCCCACAGCAAGGGTAACTGCAATAGCATGGGAAGACATCCCCCAAGGGGATTTACCCCGGACTCCTTGTAGAGCTTCATGGTCTCCTGATTCAAACGCTGTGGATCCTTGGCATATTTTTCCTTCAATTCTGCCAGTTGTGGCTGCAACGCCTGCATCTTTTTCATAGATGAATAACTCTTGTGCGTCAAGGGATACACAACAATCTTGATCAGAAAGGCAAAAACAATCAAGACAACACCATAATTGGGAATCACCTTGTGAAGTTCTTTGAACAACCACAAAATGCCTTTGCTAAAAGGTTGGATGAGTTTGAATCCGAAATCCATCATATCTTCAAGATTGGCCTGATATTGACTGAGGATATCGTTGTCCAGCGGCCCCATATAGATTTTAAAGGTGCCGGTTTCACGCATGTCACGCACAAACGGCATAACGAGTCGTATCTGATACTTTTTCCATGTTTCCGTTTGATTGGGAAGGGACATTTCTTCGGCATGAATATGGGCGCCCACACCCTTGCGGTTTTGTGGTATTATCGCAAGAGCAAAATACTTGGTTCGGATCGCAAGCCAGTCAATATCGCCGGTTTCTTCATACCATTCGTCCTGGGGTTTGTAGCCCTTGTTGATATCTCCACTCGCGGACAATGCGGCTTTGGCATAATACATGTCGTCTTTGATATCTTTTTCTGTGGAATTCAAGCCGTCATAGGCTTCGATAAAATACACCCGTTCAGAGATAACCGGTCCCATACGAATAAACTCCACCGACAGATCAAAATCGTAACGGTCCGGATAGAACGTATATGTTTTGATCAATTGTCCGCCAGATGAGAGGGTGGCGCGAAAAGAGAGGGTGATGGTTGAATCCCTTATCACAAGGATATCTCCGTCGTTCGCAGAGGTATCGAAGAACCAATCTCTCGTACTCACCGTATCCCGCTTGTTGTCGACAAACCCAACACTCATCGCTCCTTTTGCCTCTGCAGGGATCAATTGCACAAACGGTTGAACCGTACCCTCATACTGTTTTAGGGTAAATCCAATCACGTCCGCTCCCTGTGAGCTCAGCGCCGCGCGATAGAGATCGATTTCAACGGTTATCACCTTTTCGCTCCCTCTGAGAGAGGGAACGGAGAGGCCGGATTTTACCTCTTCAGGTTCTGTTATCCGAGCCCCAGCTTCTTCAGGTGGGACAAAAGATGGCTCGGGTGTAACCGGGTTTGTTTTCGGTTGGGATTCTGTCTGGGACGGGAACTCCTGGTTTTCAGCCTGGGTCTGCTGTTCATATTGTTGCTGACGAAGCTGCTGTTCATACGCTTCTGGAAAAAACAGCTTTTGATAAAGCGGGGTATTGACAAACAGAAATACCAGACCGATCAGTAAAAAGGCAAAGATTGTTTTCTTATCGAAATCCATAGTGTTCTCGGTTTAATGAATGACCAGTACGATCATGCAGGATCATGACCTCCTTTTGAAAACGGATTACAGCGAAGCACGCGATACATGGATTTTAATCCTCCCTTCACGATGCCGTATTTCTGCAATGCTTGGATAGTGTATGTAGAACAAGACGGAACATATCGGCATGAATTCGGGAGGTAAGGAGATATCGCCTGCTGATAAAACCGTACGCAAGCGATCAAGACAGTTTTAATCACGTGTTGAACGGACATTCAGGGTTCAACCCATACAAAAAAATGAAAAACCGGCCATTTAAACATCCATCATATCTGTTTAAACAGCCGATCCATTTCAGCTTCCATAGAGTCAAAAGGTGTTTTCAGCATCCCGCGTTTTCCAATGAGAACGATATGTGCCGGTCGAGAAAGAGATGATCGGTGTGTTCTCCAGAGATGCCGCATTATCCTTTTAATTTTATTACGCTTAACAGCGTTCCCATCACCTTTTTGAACGGCAAATCCAATTTTTGTGGTATCGTCATCATATAGATAGAACAGCGTAAGGGTCTGTCCTTTGAGCCGAGTACCATGATGAAACAGATTTTGAAACTCGTCTCGTGTTTTGAGAATCTGTGATTTTGGCAGATCAAACTGTTTCACTAGGCATCGCTTGCAGACAGGCGTTTGCGTCCTTTGGCACGGCGTCGTTTAAGCACCATGCGGCCGCTTTTGGTGGCCATTCGCGCACGGAAGCCATGTTTGTTGATGCGTTTTCTGCGGCTGGGTTGAAATGTTCGCTTCATAAACACCTCATGATATATCGTTTAGATTTCAGGCTATTATCAACTCTGGCATTAATGTTTTAAACTTGATAAAGTAACCAATTCAATCTAAAAATGCAAGATTTTTATAAGCCAAGACAGTTTGCCAGGTTGCTTTAGCGGATGTCTTTACAAGCTGTTAAATACTCTTTTTTGAACTTGACATTCGAACGGCTATTCTATAACTTGATACAGATTGATGTCTAGAGTAATAATTTGTGGATAACTTTAGAGAGGATTTTTCCCATCCACAAACAAACAGTTATCCACATTAAGGGTTGTGGATAACCATCGTTCCCTTGTTTTTTTCTTTCTTGTATTTACTCACCTTAGATATTGTCTTTGCTGGTAAGGGGTTGTGGATAACTTGTCTATTAGAGTGAACAATCCAAACAAGTCTGGATTATTGACGTTTGGTTGTTAAAGAACGCAATATATTGATTGTTGATAACTGGTGAATAATAGATCCGGAGCGAAAAGGATTCAAATATGACACAAGAGGACATTCAGCAAAGCTGGGAAGAGATATTACAGCAGGTAAAAGAAAAAATAAATGGCAACAGCTTTGTCACCTGGTTCAAGCCGATTAAACCGATTAAGGTAGAGGACGGTGCACTGACCATTCAGGTTCCAAGCCAATTTTTTTACGAATGGCTGGAACAGCATTACAGTGCCATTATCAACGAGGCCATCCACAATGTGTTGGGATCAGAATATAAGCTTCTGTATTCCATCCTGATGGACGCGACCACCTCTCCGGTGCAGTTGCCCTCATTCAACAAAAAAGTCTCGCATCGATCCGATAATGGTCGGGACAATCTCAGCGACCGATATACGTTTGAGAGCTTTGTCGAGGGTGAGAGCAATAAATTCGCAAAAGCAGCGTCTCTTGCGGTTGGCAAATCACCCGGAAAAACCACGTTCAATCCTCTGGTCATTTATGGGGGTGTGGGATTGGGAAAAACCCATCTCATCCAGGCAATCGGAAATTTTGCCAAATCCGATACACAGGCGGTTCGCGTTTTGTATGTTGATAGTGAACGATTCACCATGGATTTTATCAACAGTATACAAAAAAACAAATCAACCGAATTCAGCGATCTCTATCGAAATGTCGATTTGTTGCTGGTGGATGATATACAGTTTTTCGAAAACAAGGAACGCACCCAGGAAGAATTTTTTCACACCTTCAATACCCTGCATCAAAAGGGAAAGCAGATCGTTCTGTCTTCAGACAGACCACCAAAAGAATTACAGGGAATGGAAGAACGCTTGATTTCACGGTTTCAGTGGGGTCTCGTCGTGGATATCCAATCACCCGATTTGGAAACGCGTCAAGCCATTCTGCAACGAAAGGCTGAAGAAAACGGCATTGACCTTCCGGGGGATGTCTTTCATTTTATCGCAACACATATAACATCCAATATACGGGAATTAGAGGGAGCACTGATTCGCCTTTTGGCTTATTCCTCATTGAATGGAGAAGATGTTTCCCTGGAACTCACCAAACGGGTTTTGAAAGATGTGTGTATCAGCAAAACCAAGGCAATCAGTATTGAAATGATCCAAAAAATTACCGCAGACTATTTTGGCTTCCCCGATGATATGTTACGCGCAAAAACCCGTAAAAAAGAGATTGCCCAGGCCCGACAAATTTGCATGTACCTGTGTAAAGCATTGACGGACAACTCTCTAAAGACAATCGGTCTGCATTTTGGCGGTCGCGATCACAGTACCGTGATCCATGCAATCAATACAATAGATGAGGGAAAACATCAGGATTCCTTTATCCGTGAATCTGTGGAATCGATCAGTAATAAAATACAGATTTCTCAGTTGTGATCGTGTGTTGATAACACCGACGATACCAGACTATTGTTTTTAATAAAAAAACGATGTAAATTAAGAGTGTTTTTATACATTATCAACAGTTTATCAACACGATCCACAGCGTCTTTGTGATAAACAATAAAAAAACAGTTGTTTTTGGATGGATTTTGGTTATTAACACTGGATGTGGAAAAGGTCGATTTCCGGGGGATAACTTGTGAATCAAATGTGGAAGACCAATGATCGGAAATATCACTTATTCACGGCTGTGGGTTACTCGGGTTTATCAACATCCAATTCACATCATTCACCGATTTATTCACAATGCGATTATCCTAATAATTTCAAAGCCTTGCTCGGTCTTTAAACACGGTTTTCCACTTTTCAACAGGCCCTATAACTAACATATATAAAAA
>CAYPUH010000004.1:27346-42167 GCA_964413725.1 uncultured Cytophagia bacterium | reverse complement strand
TTGGTCAAAATTTATTATCATGTTTCTGTTTTGCCACGGTTTGTCGGGTGGTCATACCCCGCTCCATACCCCGTCGACTGTTTTGCACCTGCCTGCAAATGTGATAGGATTTCAGCAAGAACTGAATACATACATCTGGACACTCCAGGTGGGAAAAGCCCTTTCCCTGGAATCCGGTCTCGAGATTCGCATTCGGGAACGATTCCGGTCCTCTCTTCTGGAATTAAGTGACCGTCAAAAGTGGAAAGACGATCAAAATGCTGCTTTATCCCTGACCTACCCCTTGTTGCGCACCATCCACCTGCATACGCGATTCTCTTCCTTTTTGTTCAAGGATAATCAGTCGGGATTCAATAATGATATCCAGACACACTCTGGAGAAGTCGGACTCCGGTTCAAACCAGATCCGGCCGTTCGCTTGCAGATGTCGCTGGGTCCCAAATGGGATCAACGGTTTCAACGGCAGGACAGCGGACTGTATTATCGAATTGGGGGACGTGCCGATCAGATCCACTGGGGAGGATATGATCACACTCTGTATCTTGATTTAGGAGAAGACCATTTTGCTGTGCGAAAAAACCGCGATGTGGATGTGGGGTATCGTGTTCATCGTGAGTTCGTGCCGGGTACCGAGGATTCACTGTTGGTTTATACAACCGACCGTCAACTCGATAATTATGCCTCTTTAGAGGGGAATATCGAGCGATATCAGGACCGGGTTATGGGGCTTGACAATACATTGGTGTATGCAATCGGCTCCCGAATGCAGTTGTTGCTTGAAAGCACCATCGAATCCAAAACGGTCAAGGTCAGTTCCCTGACCGGCACGGAGACCCAGCAGAGTCGGGAACGTATCGACACCATGGTGGACAATGCATTGACCCTGACGTATCAGTCTGGATCCACGTTCGCCCGTACCCGCCTGGCATATTGGGATCAGACTCAAGAGTATGACGTTCCTGTTGAGAAAACCGGATTGCCTTTTTCTCAACGTACAGCCTTTGTCACCCCCAACAATAACAGCAAACGCCTGTCTCTCTCCTCCTGGTTTCAAACCCCGATCTCGCCGCGGGATTCTGTTTCCGCCTATTTTTCTTTGAATCGATTCCGCTATGATACGCCGGATACCAATAATTTTGATGATCGGGATGAATTCCGCTTCAATTCCCGATGGATCTACAATCATCTGTTCAGTGCCAAACTTGAATTTACTCTCCGGCTGAATGTCAATCTCTATCATATGGTCTATATCTTTGGTGAACGAAGTGCTGACAACAACTGGAACCGGATTCTGCGCCTTTCTCCGCGCATTCGCTATCGATTGGGTGACTGGTTTAAACTGGTGCAGACGTTTGAGGTTCTGGCCAATTATATCGACTATGATTTTGAAGAAAAGACATCGGCTACCAAGAGTTTTGTCTTTCGAAAGATGGCTGTGGACGACTCGCTTATTGTTTCGCTTACTGACCGCTCCAACCTGGTAATCGATTACAGACTCCAATTGGAAGAAAATGGCCAATTGTACTGGGATCGCTGGAGTGAACGGGTTCTCATGACGCGGCAAAGTCATTGGCTGCGTTGCCTTTGGAATTATAGCGTGAGCAGAAACTTTTCCATTTCGCCCGGATTGACCCTCTATAAGCGCGATGAGTGGAGACACCAGATCGACTCTTTTGGAGTCGAGCGCCGTAATCAAGTGGCTTCTTTCACGAGCTTTGGTCCGATTTTTCGACTGAGATACTTTCCTTCCCGCCAGGTATATATTTCATTCGATGGAATGAGGCAGGCCATCGACTCTCCCAACAAAGCACGATACACGGTCAATCATTTGAATCTCAAGTTACGCTGGACCTTTTAAGGAAAGGGTTAAATCCCGGATTCCGTGGTAACAGAATCCAAACACAAATTAACTACTGATGTTGCCAGTAGCACCTAATTTTAACTTTTCACCCGTTACACCGGTATCCGGTTGACAAACCGGACACCAGTGACCCGTTCCTTGATTTTATCCTTATGATTTTATTGGGTGTTTGATGTTTCGTATTGAATGTAGACGGATACCTTAAACGGATAGACAGGGGGATTTCCGATTTTTAGGTATTGAATTTTTCAACCAAAATACGTAAATCTTAAAAGGGACGCTATCGGTAGGACTGAAATGCTGCCATCCCAATATGCGAGGTTTTTTTGGGGTCATCAAAACAAAAAAAAATGTATCGTATCACCATTGCTAGCCACCCGGATCAAATACAAAAGATAGAAGAGTTGGCAGAACAGTATGCCAAAGAGCTATCCTTCACTCAGGATGAGATGGACAGTCTGGCTATTGCCGTGACCGAAGTCGTCGCCAACGCTATTTATCATGCCAACAAACAGGATCCGAACAAGAGTGTAACGGTTTGTTTTGAGGTGTCGGGTACAACATTGACCATACGGGTCATAGATGAGGGGGAGGGATTTGAGCTCAATGACATTCAGAATCCTCTCGATCCCGAGAACCTGATGAAGGAGAGTGGACGGGGTATTTTTATTGTTCGGACATTAATGGACGATGTCCAGTTTCATTTCCATTCAAACGGAACCGAGGTCGTTCTTGTCAAGCATCATAAATCCCAGTGAAATGCTATTTTTCCGGGTGGCCTCTTCAGTTTATGTACTTACGGGTGCCGTACTTTTTTTTCTCAGCCTGATCGTTTTTCGGGAAAACACACGTAACCGACTGTACCAGGTCACTGGAATGTTGCTTTTGTGTGCTGCATTGGGCACACTGGCAGCGGCGTTTCGTCCTTATTTGGGGATGACCGATCCCATATCCTGGGCCAATTCGATGGCGGGACGGCTCACGGTGGTTTGGCATCTCTTTTTTCCTTTTTTGTTGGCATTTGCTTTTCTGTTTCCCCGTGAACATGCGGTTATTAAGCATCACCCCTCACTACTTCGATGGCTTTTCGTCCCCTATATCTTTCGCCTGATTGCCGTTTTGCTGTTCCCCAAATCATTTTTTGTCCAGTTGAGTGGGGAGCAATGGAGTCTTGATTCTTTTTGGGGGCCCTTGCTGAATCCGTTGTTTGTGTTGGCCCGGGGTATCTTGTACGGTTTGGAAGGTTTTGTATCCATTCACAGCCAACTTTTTGAAGGGATCAATCTTCTCTATGCACTGTCAGCGATTGTCGTCTTGTTTCGTCCCTATAATGGGGGTAAGGAGAGTCTGATTCGACGGCGTGTGCAACTTGTTCGCATCAGTCTGGCCATCAGTATCGTAGTGTATGCGATCGCCCATGCCCAGTTGTCCTTCTCCACTTCTCTTGCGGGGTTGAAATGGGGATATGCTGTCACCATCGTGGCGATTTTAGCCGGAACCATTTCCGTTTGCTATGCCATCATCCGCCATCAATTTTTGAGTTTGCGGGTGGTCTTTCGTCGTGGGTTGGTCTTTTTTATTGCTTCCATTGGTGTCGTAGGCCTCTATCTGATCCTACACATGTACCTGGAACGATTTGCTCCTCGGGCCCTGAAATTTGAATTGCCTCTGTTCCAGATGGGATTTTTATTGTTGGCAGTGTTTTTGTTTCAACCGTTTTTGAACCGGATAGAACACTGGGTCAATACATTCATCCGTCCGTTGCGGAAAGGATATTTTGATATTGTACGAGAGGTGAGTCAACAATTGTGGATGATTATCGATCCACGCGAGTTGTTACTGACGCTGAGAGAGTTGTTGCAGGAGCACCTTGATATTTCCACCGCAACGCTGTTGACCGTGGATGAACGAGGAGGATTGTCCGACCGTTTAGGCCGGGATCCGTATCGGCCGGGTTGGGAGGTGAGCCGGTATAGCGAGATCCTGACACTGGTTCAGAACCTGGATCGGCCGGTTCGGGCAGAACATATACGTATTCAGCTGAATCAGCCACGTGAGATCGATTTGTTTGAAAAACTGAACGCTTTTCTTCTTCTTCCGCTGCGCGGTCGTTCCGCCTTTAGAGGGCTTTTGGCTATTGGTCGTCCCGGAGACCGCCGGCCGTTGAGCTCAGAAGCGCGGGCGTTACTTGATATGATAGCAACACATGCTTCCATCGCTCTAGAAAATGGATATTTGTATCATAGTGTGCGGGCTCAGCAAAAACTTAACGAGGAACTTGATGTTGCCCGGGACATTCAGCGCATGCTATTGCCCCAGCATGTGCCCTCCGGGCCGACCTTTTCACTGGCTGCTCGAAATCGCCCTTCGAGGCAGGTTGGTGGGGACTTTTATGATTTTATACTGCTGCCGAATGAATCGATCGGATTCGCCATTGGTGATATTTCGGGAAAAGGTGTTCCGGCCTCTCTATTGATGTCGAATCTGCAGGCCTCCTTTCGTGCGGCTGCTTTGAATGAAACGAACCCGAAAGTGGTTATCAATCGGGTGAATCGACACCTCTCGCGGACCACCGCACCGGAAAAGTACGCCACATTTTGGTATGGCATCTTTAACCCACAGAACCGGGAATTGATTTTTTGCAACGCCGGGCACAATTATCCCTTGCTCAAGCATGCTGATGGCCGGTGCGTTCCCTTGACAAATGGCGCTCCTGTTATCGGCGTAGACGAGGATATCGAATACCGGCAACATCGGCTTCAGCTGAGCCGTGGGGATACCCTGATTTTGTACACAGACGGTGTAACCGAGGCCATCAATTTGGAAGGTGAAGAATACGGTGAGCACAGATTGCTACATGTACTGGAGCAGGATCGTGAGTTGACAGCTGAGACGTTTTGTGTCGATATTGTCAAAGATGTCAGTCAATTCAGCGGTTACCATGATCCCTCCGATGATTTGACGCTGGTGGTATTGTGTGTGAGTTAGGACCGGAGCGTACTATGAAACCTTTTCAACTCATATGGGTTGCATTGACAAGTCTGGTGATTCTTTCGAACATTCCGGCAGGTGCTCAGTTTCGAGTGGAAGAAATCGATGATGATCCCATATCGTCTTATCAGCGGATTGATACCTGGTTTCAGCTCCGCTATAATCGTGTGGAAGGTGCTTATCCCCGTGTCGGGACTTTTATCAATGTTCTGTCAGAATCCAACCTCGGGCTGATCGGTGAGCTCGGATACGGCCACAACAACGAACGATGGGGATATGAGGCCGGAATCCAAAAGGATTTTTTTAAAAAGCGCCCCCTTGTTGTGCGGGTGGCCGTTTATAGAGAAACACACAGTTCCGAAAAATGGAGTGTAGGTGGATTTGAGAATTCACTGGCGTGTATTTTCCTGAAAGAAGATTTTCTGAATCACTATGGTCGGCAGGGGTGGAAATGTCTGTTACAGCATCGGTGGTCGAATCGACTCAACTTTTATATACATGGAGGCCGGAGGCGCTATGAAAGTATGGCTATGAGCAGCCAGTTTGCGCCCACACTGCTTGGACATGGCAAACGGTTTCGCCCCAATCCCCCTATAGAAGAGGGAACCGAGATGTGTTTTCGCATGGGGCTTGAGTTTGACTGCCGTGACAATCCATTCTTTCCGAACCGGGGCTGGCTGTTTCGTGTCGCTCTGGAAAGACTGTATGGTGATTTTGAAACCACCGGGCTTTTTGTACACAGCGATATCCATATTCCAACGGTAATTTCCCATAAAATCGTGATTCAGAGCAAGATTGGATTGCGCGCCGGCCGCATGGGGCCACAACATCTGCTGGCGTTAGGCGGATTGTCGAACCTGCGTGCATTTCCGGAATACTTGCGTCGTGGACGCAGTCTGTTTTTCGTTTCACTGAACTACCTGTTCGGAGGTCATATTATACGCCACCTGGGCCTTTTGCCGTTTCCTCTGATGGATGCGACCTCGCTTGGACTCTTTTTTGATTTTGGTGATGCCTGGTACAATCCAGACAAACCGACGGATTTTCTCGAAGGGATGTCCAAATTCCGTGGTCATGCTGACGCAGGTGTTTCCCTGAGGCTGTTTGATGGCCTGGTCCGTATCGATACCAGCCGCCAACTGGTCAGTGGTGATGGAGATTGGCGTGTTACCATGCGATTGCTCGATATGTTCTAACCTTTAAACGAGTTCTATAGACGTGAGAGTTGTGGTTCATAAAGTGACTTTATGCTATTTTGCAGTGTTTTTGTTGCTCTCTGCCGTTATGATACCGGTTTCGAAAGCGAGATCCGATCCCCAGGACGAGAAAAGTCCGGTGAGGATTGAGCGGGTTGTCATCGTGGGAAATGAGAAAACGGATCGGGATGTGATCCTTCGGGAGATGAAGCTGAAAACGGGAGACCGGTATGTCCCTCTCTACGTCGAGCGTGACCGAAAGCGATTACAGAGTCTCGATCTATTCAACCGGGTCGATATCCAACCGATTTCCACAGGAGAGGGGGTGGCCCTGCTGGTCATCGTGTCGGAACGTTGGTACTGGATGCCCTATCCAATATTGTTTTACAATGAGCGGGATGTTAAAAAACTTTCCTATGGTGCGGGTCTAGCTCATTTGAACGTCCGCGGTCGTGCTGAAAAGGTTCAGTTCTCCGGCTGGTTGGGATACAATCCAGGCCTTTATTTGTATTATCATAATCCATGGTTTGGGGGTCAGCAAAAATTCTATTTCAGTGGCCGGACCTATTATACCAGTGTCGAGAGCCGGGTCAATACCGTGGAAACGTTTGATGAACAGCACACTGGCATTGAATTGACAGTGGGAAAACGATGGGGGTTTCATACGTTTGGGCAGCTTGAGATGGGTGTTAAACAGATCTCTTTCCCGGAACGATTTAACCCGATCAGCTGGACAGGTACGGGGAATGATCGGCAATCTGTTGCCGGCGTTTCCATTCGCTATGACAATCGGGATTTCATTTTCTATCCCCGTAAAGGAGTATATCTCAAGCTCAACGCAAAGACACTGTACTGGCCGGACGCGTTTCATTCTCTTCGGATTGGACAGGATGCTCGTGTCTATTTACCCTTACCCGGGCAGTCAACACTGGCCATGCGAAGTGCCTATAGCCGGGTATTGGGGGATAGCCCTGCATACGCCCGGTATTACCTGGGCTATAATGAACGGATCCGTGGGCACTTTGACTACCGCGATGCCGGAAACCATCGATGGCTCTCCAGTCTCGAGCTCAGAATACCGATTGTTCCCATCCAGTATGCGAGTCTGGCCACCACAACAGCGGGATTCGGACGCTATTTGACCAATTTGCCATTTGGTCTGGGTATGGGATTTTATATCGACACGGGTGCAGTTTGGATGGAGGGAGCCTATCCGGGGGCTCTGAAATCGGGGTATGGTGTGGGATTACATCTTCGCGTTCCGTATATACATGTCATTCGTATAGAATATGGTCGTTCCATGGAGGGACGGTCGGAGTGGATTTTCGATTTGGGAGTTATGTTTTGATTACAGGACACTGGGAACAGTACTATATCGAGCCCGACCATCTGAGCTCCGATCGGTTTTGGATTAAAGGAGATGAGGCAAAGCATATTCATCGCGTCATGCGAAAGAGAGTGGGAGACTGGCTCCATGCTGTGGATGGGCAGGGAGGGCTTTATGAAGGGCCGATCCTGAAGATCGATGAAATGTGTGTAACGGTGGCGATCGAGCGAGAGTCCTTTATGGTTCATGAGCCGGGGCTGCATCTTACATTGGCTCAAGCGATGTTAAAGGGCAATGGATTTGACTGGGTCGTTGAAAAGGGGACAGAGATTGGAATTTCTCGATTTGTACCATTGATAACGCAGCGATCTGTGGTGGCCCGTGGACGACGGGGACGCTGGGAAAAAAAAGCGCTCGCAGCGATGAAACAAAGTACGCGGTCGCGATGTCCGGAAATCGCCGAACCCCAATCCTTTGACAATTTTGTCACAACACCCCAGGAGGGTGAGTTGTTTATCGCGCATGACCATGATCTGGGAGCCCGTCCCGATAGCCTCATCACCCTTTTGGAACATCAATCCCGTGCAGTGCTGATTGTGGGACCCGAGGGTGGATTCAGTGAGCAAGAAGTGACGCTCGCTATTGAACAAGGTTCTAACCTATTGCGAATGGGGGATAGACGATTGCGCAGTGATACGGCCGGATTGGTTGGTGCCGTTAAACTTTTGTCCGCCGTCGGCGATTTGAGCTAAACCACCCGGGTTTGGAGGATTAAATACAGAGGAGGATGTATGGCGTGTCTATTTTGTCAGATTGCGAATGGAGAGATCCCTTCCAAAATTGTTTATGAAAACGACACGGTTTTGGCTTTTGAAGATGTGAATCCACAGGCTCCGACACATATTCTGGTGATTCCCCGAAATCATATCGAATCGTTGAACGAGCTGACACCGGACCAGGCGGGTCTGATGGGAGAGTTGATATTGACGGCTAAAGACATTGCCCGAGAGCGGGGTATCGCCGATGATGGGTACCGTATTGTTGCCAATTGCAACGCACAGGGCGGACAGACCGTCTTTCATGTCCATCTTCATCTTTTGGGAGGACGGTTTATGCAGTGGCCTCCGGGTTAATGATCACAACTCTGGAAATTCCTTGCATTTGAAGAAAAATTTATTTAGATTAGAGTTTGAAATTACATAACCCTTAACACTGGAAGGAGGTTGATTCTTTAATGCCTGGAGTTCGTGTACGGGAAAATGAACCCTTTGAAAAGGCTTTGAAACGGTTCATGAAGTCCTGTGAAAAAGCTGGGTTGATGTCCGATATCAAGAAACATCAACATTTTGAAAAACCCAGTGAAAAACGTAAACGCAAGTTGGCAGCGGCACGACGCAAAATGCGTAAATTGCAGGCGATGGAGAATCGCTAGATGCGATCGAGTGTAGCCAATAGAGAACGCCATGACAATTTTTGACAAACTCACTGAAGATATGAAAACGGCCCTTAAAGCAGGTGAAAAGGACCGTCTTTCCGCTATCCGCCTTTTGCGCGGCATGATGAAAAATGCAGCCATCGACAAGCAGGAGGATCTCTCTGAAGATGAGGAGATGGCCATCCTGAACAGTGCTGCCAAAAAACGCCGTGAATCCATACAAGCATACGAGTCAGCAGGACGTACAGACCTCGCCGAAAAGGAACAGAAGGAACTGAACGTTATACTGACCTATCTTCCCCAACCACTTTCCAGTGACGAACTGGAAAAGATGGTAGAAGACGCCATCGATGAGTTGGACGCCCTGACGATGAAAGATATGGGAAAGGTGATGCCTGTTGTGATTAAAAAGGCCAAGGGCAGGGCTGATGGCAAAACGATCAGTGAGTTGGTAAAGAAAAAGTTGAGTTGAATCTTTACACCAATCGACTACTGTTTAAAGTGGATGGGAAGGTGATGTCACCAACCCGTTCACTTTTTTCATTTACACCAGGTATGTTTTTGACGTTTGCCGTGGGCACCCGCTACCGAATCTGTGCCAAAGTACATTGAGGGACTATGATTCATGGGGTGTCCGGAAAGGATAATCGGAATATCATGAATCCTGTTGATTTGCTGATTCTCGCGGCACTCGTGTTGTTTGTGTTCATCGGTGCCAAACGGGGAATGATTGAGGAATTATTGGGATTGACCGGATGGATTGTTGCCATTCTGATGGCCATCAAATTCGGAAGCTTGATCGCTCGTCTCGTACTGGCCCGAGTAACGTCTTTGCCTCCCACTTTGGCCTCCATTCTTGGCGCTGCCGCGGTTTTGATCGGTGTGCGAGTTCTCTTTCAGGTCTTTAGTCAATTGTTTCAGCGTATGTTCGGGCAGGATCTGCAAAATTCGCTCAATAAACTGGTCGGTGCGCTTTTTGGTTTTATAAAAGGTGCGTTTTTTATCAGTATTATTACCCTTTCGATTTATGTACTGCCTTTGAATGAGAACATCAAGGCTTTGGAACATCATTCGGTATTGTTCGGACATATGACTAAATTCGCTCAGGTCATGGTGGACTGGGTTATCAGGATGGTACCTGAAATCAAAGAACCCCTCGATCAGTCGCTAGAGAAACTGGAAGAATCCGAGTCCTCCCCCCCTTCCAGCACTTAAACCCCGGGAAATTTCTGTCCAACAACTCTTAACCTTTGTGATTGCTTGTGGAATCAACATTTACGACGCTCGAATTTGACAAGATCCTGCAGGTTCTTGGTGACTATGCTATCTCACCCATGGGACACGAGGCTGCCAGTGTACTGGAGCCTTTGGGCGAGGATGACCAGATCCGTACGGCTCTGGATCAAACCACAGAGCTCCGTGATTTGATCGAGTTTGATCAACCGTTTTCCGTTGATGGTCTCTATGATATCCGGCCATTGCTCAAACGACTCGCCGTCAGCAACAGTGTGCTTCCTGCTCAGGATTGGTTGCCTTTGTATCATACCATGGTCGGGATCCGCAGACTTTTATCTTATTTTTCCAGCCGAAAGGAAAAGATACCTCAACTCAAACGAATCACGTTAGGCTGGATCGTCCTCTCTTCACTTGAAAAAGAAATCAACCGCTGTATCGATTGCGATAGCGGTGATGTCAGGGATTCTGCCACACCCAAGCTGGCCTCGATTCGGAAACAGATAAGCGATGCTGAACACAAAGCCCGTCGTCGTATCGAATCCATGCTCACTCGCCTTGGAACTCAGGGTATGTTGCAGGAAAATATCATATCTGTGCGCGACGGGCGTCTGGTGTTGGTGGTCAAGGAGGAATATAAGCGAAAAATTAAAGGATTGGTCCACGATCGGTCTGCCAGTGGCTCAAGCTATTTTATTGAACCGCTTGAAACGGTCGAAGACAACAATCGAATTCGTGAACTCTATGCCGAAGAGTCGCAGGAGGTTCAGAGAATACTGGCGGATTTGTCCGACCGCGCCAGAACCGATTTGGACGGATTGCGTAACAATGTGGATCTGTTAAAACAGTTTGAGCTGGTCTATGCCAAGGCACTCTTTTCAAAGCGCCTGAATGCTCACAGCCCTGAACTCTCTAGCACACCGGAAATTTCATTGTTTCAGGGTCGTCACCCTCTGTTGCTGTTGCGATTGGGAGAGAAAAAGGTCGTCCCGTTGGATGTCTCTCTGGGCGAGGAGAAAAAATGTTTGATTATCAGCGGACCCAACGCGGGCGGAAAGACCGTAGCCCTGAAAACCATCGGACTTTTGGTTTTAATGGCCCGGAGTGGCATGCATATTCCCGCTTTGCCTCACTCGAGGGTGGGGCATCTGGATGCCGTGTTTGCAGCCATCGGTGACCAACAATCCATTGAAAACGATCTCTCGACTTTTTCTTCGCACCTTTCGAGGCTTCAAGATATCACCGATCGGGCTGATGGCAAGAGCTTGGCACTGATCGATGAGATCGGATCCGGCACCGATCCTGATGAGGGTGCCGCTCTGGCGATGTCGGTATTGGATACCCTGACGCGTCGTTCCTGTCTCAGCGTTGTCACCACACATCAGGGTAGTCTGAAAGCCTTTGCGTTTGATCATCCTGATATCGATAATGCCTCTATGGAATTTGATGTTGAAACGCTGGAACCCACGTATCATCTGCGTGAGGGTATCCCGGGTTCGAGTTATGCGTTTGAAATTGCCCACCGACTCGGCCTGGACGATCATATAATCGAGCAGGCCCGTACGATTGTAGGGTCCCACAAGGATCGTTTTGAGCGACTGTTGTTGGAGCTGGAAGACAAACTGATCCACTATAAAAAACTCACCAGAGAGGCCTCTATCAAGGAGAGTGAGTTGCGTGGATTGACCAAGCTATATGGCGAACGATCCGAAGAGTTGAAAACGCATGAAAAGAAACTCAAAAAGCAGGCGGCTGCCGAAGCGGAACAAATCCTTAAAGATGCCAATGCCACAATAGAACGAACCGTTCGAGAGCTTAAAGAACAGGGAGCCTCCAAAGAGAGCATTCGGAACGCCAAATCCGAGATGGATGCCGCCCGAAAGCAAATTGAATCGTTGCAGAACTCTTTTCAGGAGGCGGAGGAAGAAAAATCCGACCGGCCTGTCAATCGTGGTGATCGGGTCCGCTGGATGCCCTTTGGTTACGATGGAACCGTGGTCTCTGGTGTCGACAAACAGGGACGTGTGATGCTTCAGACCCCCACCGCAAAATTCAAGGTTCCGGTAAAGGAATTAAGCCATACAGGTGTTTCACCCGCCCCAAAACGGAAACGATTTGTTAAAGTTGACCTGGAACGCTCGGGGGATTATCGCAATGAGATCGATCTGAGGGGAATGACGGTGGACGAGGCCACCGAGAGGGTGGACAAGTTTATCGATGATGCTCTTCTGGCAGGATTCCAGCAGGTACGTATTATTCATGGCAAGGGAACCGGTACCCTTCGCCAATATGTCGGCGAGTTTCTTGAGAATCATCCCCGGGTTCAGAACACGCGATTGGGGAACTGGAATGAAGGGGGGACAGGTGTGACGGTCGTAGAGTTTTCCCGTACCAAACAAAATAGGAGTACTGAAACATGATCAAAGAGGTGGCGGTCACGGCTGCGCGGGAAGCGGGTTCGATTTTGATGGATACTGTCGGGACCATTGAACACGAACAGGTGACGCATAAACAAACATTCGACTTTGTGACACATGCCGACAAGGCGTCTGAAGAAAAGATCATCGAGGTGGTTCGTTCATCGTTCCCCTCGCATCGGATTTACGCTGAAGAATCGGTTAAGCAGGAGCCGGGAGGCTATCGGTGGATTATTGATCCGCTCGATGGCACAACCAATTTTATCCACGGGTATCCGGTTTTTTCAGTCTCTATCGGCGTGGAATATGAAGGGGAAATGGTTTTGGGAGTGGTGTTTGATCCCAGTCGTGATGATCTCTATGTGGGGGAAAAAGACAAGGGAGCCACATTGAACGGGCATCCGATCGGGGTGAGCGATGTCTCCGATCCTGCACAGGCCTTGCTGGTAACGGGATTTCCCTTCCGGTCCAAATGTCTGTTGGAAAATTATCAAAAGACGTTTTCTGATTTGTTTCACCAGGTTAGCGGGATTCGTCGGTTGGGGTCTGCGGCCCTGGACTTGTGTCAGGTCGCTTGTGGCCGTGCTGACGGGTTTTGGGAGGTCGGATTGGCACCGTGGGATGTGGCCGCCGGGGCCCTGATCATCCAAGAGGCGGGAGGCCTGGTCCGTGATTTTTCCGGAACCAATCAGGCTATCTGGACAGGGGACGTTGTTGCCGCGAATTCAAATCTGTTGTCGCTGTTGTTGCAGACTGTGACCAGACATTTTTAGGGTCGTCTGATATGGTTTTTCAAAATCGATTTTTTCGAATCCTGATGCTGTTGCTTCTGGAATCGATTCTCCTTGCTTATGGATATGTCATGTTTCCCTTTACCACACTGAACGATTGTCTCGAGGCCCCGAGCCAGTATGATGGCCGGACGGTTCAGGTCGGTGCCGGGTCCATTGTCCATGCTCTTTCAGATACCGGGTTCGTTATCCAATACCTGAATGATTTGATCCCGGTGCAGGGAAACACTCCTCCCTTAACACCGGGCGAGTATATAACCGTTCGCGGTATTTTCCATCAAGAGGGGTGGATCGAATTGAAGAAATATCGTATTCTACACAACCGACGCGAAAAGATCTGGTTTTCTCTGATTCCGGTGATCGGTGTAGGGGGGCTCCTGGTATTGCATTACAAATGGAATGGATCAAACCGGCAAATTGAAAGGCGATGAGAATGCCGGATCTGGTCACACATACCGCAGCAGCATGGGCTTTTGTGCGCTTTGTCAAGCCTCCCCATATTCGTGTTGTCTTTTATCTGGGTTCCCTGCTTCCGGACCTGTTGTCCAGACCGGTGTATATCGTATTTCCCTCATTGACCACGGCGACGGTCGCGACTCATACCCCGCTTTTCGTCATTGTTGCATGTTTTTTGATTGCAGAGGCGTTCCAGCAACGTTTGCGGCATCAGATTCGAACAGCCCTGTTGTTGGGATCCGCCCTGCACTTTGCCCTCGATGCCATGCAGCGACATATTGGAACTTCTTATTTCTGGTTTTTCCCATTTTCCTGGTCCTCGCCGGAACTTGGTTGGTTCTGGCCCGAAACACCTCTGGAGTATATCCATGTCTGGATTTTGGTGATCGCAGTAACAGAGGTGACGCTGTTTTGTTTCAGACGATTGGGGGCGAGACATCATTCCCCATAATACAGTTTGTCTTCGAGTTCATCCAGCCACTTTTGGGCTTTTTCCTGTTTTTCCTGTGCCCGTTTCCTGACGGCGGGGGCGGGTTTCAGTGCGACCAGGTTGTAAAGTGCCATGCGCGTTTTATCTTCATCTCCCAGATGATGATGGCACTGGGCCAGCTTCCAATACAAAACAATTTCATTATAGTGATTGTTCGGCGATTCGGTGGCCAGAGACATCAGGATTCTATGAAATGAAGTCCGGGCTCTCTGATAATTGCCTTTGCGGAATTGAGCTTCTGCAAGGGGCCATAAAAAAAAGCGACTTTCCGGGAATGTTTCAAGTCCGTCCAGAGCTGTGGAAATGGCCATATTATAGTTTTTTTCGTGGATATATATCCACGATAGATTCGATAATCCCGCCCACCTGGAAACAATAGAACACGGTATCGAGTCCCGGATCTGTTCAATGCCCCCTTTGCGTTGATCTGAAACAAAAGGCAGCCAGGAAAATAGTCGAACCAGTCGGCTTTTCCAATAAAGAAACGTGCCGATGGCAACATGGGGATCACAAAAGTCAGGGTGACTTTTGGCGACGATCTTCATCTTGTCGATGGCCTGGGCGCCGAGTTTGATAGCCGAGAGATAGTACCCCTGACGACCTTGTTGAATACTTTTATAGGAC
>CAYPUH010000004.1:0-27336 GCA_964413725.1 uncultured Cytophagia bacterium | reverse complement strand
ACCCGGCGCCAAGATAAAAGGGGAGAGGAATTTCCGCCCCGGGATCGGGAGGCAAGGAATCGGCCAACGCGATGGCACGATCAATTTGATCATAAAATTCCTTTAGCCAACGGGAGGTTTCCAAGTCGGTCATACGGGTTTGTAAAACAGCTGCAGTAAAGAGATATCCTGCAGGATGGCGAGGATACTCTTGTTTTATAGAATCGAACTGAGCCAGAGCTTTCTCATAATCCTGATTTATACTGTGACGGATCCCCCGGACAATATCCTGAACCGAGGGAGATGAAACAGCCGATTCAGAAAGCGCACCAATTAGAAAGAAGAGACAGGCAAGACCCTTAATGGTACCGTTGAGGTGATACACAGATGAGTATCCTTGGTTAATGGGGAGTGATGGAATCGGTAAAAAAAAAGCCCGTCGATCCTTGGGATGACAGGCTCACGTTGTTGACAACATGTTTTGCTAATCCAGAATATAGATTTCCGGATTAACGGGTTTATCTTCGATACGCACCTCATAATGAAGATGGGGACCCGTCGACCGGCCTGTATCGCCTACCTGGCCGATAATGGTGTGTCGACTGACCTTCTGACCCTGTTTGATCATAATTTTATGAAGATGCGCGTACCGTGTTTCGAGATTGTAACCATGATCGATTTCGACCATTTTACCATAGCCGTGGTTTGGCGTGTATTTTTTGATCACCCGCCGAACGACGCCATCGGCGCTGGCATAAATCGGGGTTCCGCGAGGCGCTGAAATATCGAGACCATGGTGAGGTCGGACTTTATCCAGAAACGGGTCAATCCGATATCCAAACCGGTCTGTATATCGTCCATTGATAACGGGACGGATCGAAGGTGTGTGTTTGATGCGTTTCAGATCCTCGGCATACTTGCTCAGAATTTCTTCCCGACTTTTTGCTGCAATCGTGATTCTCTGTTCGAGGTTATCCAAGAGGCTTTTGACTCTGATGGCTTGAGATTGTGCATCTTCAGAAAGGGCGGATACATTTCCCAGTGTGGGTTGAGAATTACCACCCACTCCCAACTTTCGGACATCGCTATCGATCTGAGGGAGGTCGGTAAAGACGCGCAGGTCGTTGTCCTCTTTTTCAAGCTTTTGCATTTGAGATTCAAGTGAAACCACTCGCCCGTGCATTTGATCGAGCATACCCTGGAGTTGTGTGTTGGCTTTGGCCAGATGAGATATCTGCCAATTATTGAAAAAATCAGTAGTTAAGCCAACAACAAGGGAAACCGCAAACAGTAAAATAGTAAAAAAGCCCGCCAGCACGGCAACAATCTTTTTCCACCCCAGACTGATTTCTTTTACCTCTGATCCCCCGAACGAAAAATATAGAACCTTAACCTGCTTTTTTGGCATTTCCCATTCCCTTGAGCTTTCTTTATACAGTTGCAGTAATCCCGCGGTGCTCCACACTATGTTCTGGACAAGAATAATATAAATGAGTGAGGGTAGTGGTCAGAACAACTAAATATAAAAAGATCAAATACTTTTGTCAAGAAAAAAATTTCACTCTCACCCAACGTCCAATTTCCGGGATTCTGTTCCAACAAAGTCCAATCAAACGTATCTGTTCAAAAATGATATTGATACCATAGCCCGTATGGTGATGATAGTAGAGAAAACAATTGGGATTCGGTATACAGCACCGAATCAGGGTATCAACCCAGATATTGTCGTAAAATACTGCTACGGGATTTATGACGTAATCTGCGAATCGCTTTTTCTTTTATCTGCCGGACCCGTTCCCGCGTCAGGCAAAATTTTTCACCGATCTCTTCAAGTGTTAATGGCGTATCCTGGCCAACGCCAAAATAAAGACGCAACACATTGGCTTCGCGTTCACTCAGACTGGAAAGGACTCGCTCGATCTCGATGCGAAGTGACTCATCCAAAAGGTTGATGTCGGGCGCGTCATCCTCATCGCTTTCGATAATATCGATGAGTTTATTGTCCTCGTCTTCATTGAAAGGAGCATCCAGCGACATGTATTTTCCATTTGCATTGAGTGCATCCGAAACATCTGCCGGGCTCATTTTCAACTGATGCGCAATCTCGTTGGCCGAGGGCTCTCTCTCGTATTCTTGTTCCAGTGTGTTGAAAATTTTTTCAATCTTGTTCAACGCACCGATTCTATTTAGGGGAATGCGGACGATACGGGATTGCTCGGCAAGTGCCTGTAGGATGGATTGACGTATCCACCACACAGCGTAAGAAATAAATTTGAATCCACGGGTTTCATCGAACCGATTGGCGGCTTTGATGAGCCCGAGATTGCCTTCATTGATCAGATCTCCGAGCGATAATCCCTGATTTTGATATTGTTTGGCAACACTAACCACAAACCGAAGATTCGCTTTCGTCAGTTTTTCAAGAGATGTCTGATCGCCCCGCCGTATTCGTTTGGCGAGATCTACTTCCTGGTCGGGAGTAAGGAGAGGTACTTTGCTGATTTCATTCAAATAGCGATCAAGAGAATCTTCCACATGATCGGCAGAGTCACCACTACCCTTTTTGGATCGCTTGTTCACTCTTGTCGTCTACCCCCTTTGTAAAGAGTCCGGAGCATTCCCGTTTCAGATCCGGCTCATGCTGTAAAACAAGGGTGGTGTTACCAACGTGCAGAACTCGAAGTTTGAGTGTAGTTAAAATATAAATTTCATTCTTTTATGTCAATAGTTTCTTATGGTTCCATGGAGTAAAAACGGCTCTTCTGAGAGAAAAGCGGACATTTTTAAAGCTATTGTCGGTCGGTGAGAGTAAATTTACCCGAGCGACTGGATCGCCCCGGAACAAAGCCAGTGGATCAAAAACAACTTGACAAGCCCCTTTTTATTTAATCATTTGACGGTCTGGCATTTGGGCTCGGGGTGGTATTTTAGATGCCAAATCAGAAAAACTATTTGGAATATTTGTAGAATTTTTTAATTTAGTACTGTACTCTGACTCTTGTATCATCGTGACCATCGATGCATCGTTCTGCAGTGTTAGAGAAATTACCAGAGATTTCACTTTATAGGCTGATGTTGATTATGAAAGGCTTTTCCTTTTTAGTTATTACGTTTTTGGCCTTGTCACTTGCCTACGGCGGTGCGGTCATCACCGATTTCAGAGCGGAAACCGCTCTCAATCGCGTGGAACTCAAATGGGTTGTAAGCTATGAATCCAATGTCAAAGGATACGAATTGTTGCGAAGTCGTGATGGTTCAAATTATGACAAGGTGGCTTTTGTCGCCGCGACGCCGGAACAGACGGGTGAAAAGACCTATTCCCATGTGGATGACAAGGTTTTCAAGTCCAGTGGCAATACGTATTACTATAAATTGCGTATCGTCGAAAATGATAACTCTAAAATAGAGTATGATCAGGTCTGTACTGTAAGTCCACAAATTTCCGCTACCCGTCATACCTGGGGGAGCATTAAAGCGATGTTTCGCTAACACAAAAGTGGTAGCCAAATGCCACCTTGCCATGGCGATTAAGCAATCAAAACCCGGTCATCCAATTTAACCTTCCGCCATACAATCTGCTTCTGTCACAACCTATTTTTTGTATTACTCACCGGTATGACCAAACCAGAGTATCTCGATGACACCATTCGGTTTTTGAGTCATATCAGAAGCGAGATCCATCCGTTTGTCTCATCCAGAATCCGACAGGCAGGCCCCACTCCAACTGAATTGTTTCTTTGGCGGTGTTCAGTTTGGGTACGCTGTCACAGGGTAAAACAATCTTGTAACTAAATAGGTAAGGAATCACGATTGTGTCTTTGGAGGACACTATTCACCTCTTACCTCGGAATCATCCATTATTTTTAATCCTGGATGTCCAGGGTTGCATTTTCTTAGGGAAAGCTGGAAATACATATCGATAGCTCTGCAGGAGGAATGATTTCTCAGCTCTCGGTGTGTAAAACCGGTCGGTACCGCTCTTATTTCTGTTTTGGAATCATCCAATGTGGTATGCGATCCGAGAGGGGTACGTTTTTATTCTTAAAAAAATAGCATGTTAGGGTTTGAATATGCTATTTGGGACCAACAAGTGCAAAAGAAACAATCCATCTCCGCATGCCAAGATCCGTGATCCTGTCCGTCGCATTGGCTGTGTCGGTTTGGTGATAGCCAGTGCAACGTATGAGAATGATATGGGAATTCTGATAATCCTGTGATTGTGAAATTGCAGGCAGACCCGAGGACACTCTATTTGGGGCTATTGCTATTGAGACGAAAACAGTCTGATGATCCTGCGGGTAAAACCGAATGTTCGGATGAGACCCCATGGCATCAGGACAATGGCCTTATTTTTGGAATATTATTTGCTGCAAACAGGTTTGATGTGACAGTCGATGATGTGTCATCGATTGAGGGTGGTGTATGTGAATGAAAAGGAGTGTTATGGGTTCCATCGAGAATCGACAAAGCAGCCAGTCCTCCGTGTGGCTGGATAAGAACCGCTTGCCGCAGAGGCCAAGGATTATTGCGATAGCGGGTGGCAAGGGAGGCGTCGGGAAAACGGTCAACGCGACGATGTTGGCGATGTGTCTGGCCTATCTGGACAAGCGTGTGGTGCTTGTGGATGCTGATTTTTATGGACCCAATCTGCACATGTTGTTCGGACTGTACCACGATAACAAGAGTCTTGTTCGTTATTTTGAAAACACCCGACCTCTATCCGAATTTGCTGTAGAAACATCGATTCCTGGCCTGTCCGTTATCACCAGCCATGTGAACAATGGATCTTCTCGCTCTCCCCAATTTTGGCAAAAACAGAAATGGATTCGCCATCTCTCCAAGCTCGATGCGGAATATGTTATTTTGGATCTGGGGCCTGGAACGGAATACACGCATCTGGATCTGTTCAATATTGCCGATGATAAACTGGTGGTGACCACGTGTGAGAACACATCTCTTTTCGGTGCCTATCAATTTGTTCGCAGCGGGTTATTGCGGTATCTCAACCGGTCTTCTGCTGTTTCTGACCCGGACCTGAATGAAAAGTTTCAGGATGTCGGGGATTTGATGCAAGGCAGACGGGTGTGGCGAATCAAGCAGCTCTGGGATTACCTAGAGTCCGAACGGGGGCACTGGCCCTATGAATTGGAGCAAGCGGTTCGTGGATATCGACCCCGTTTGTTGATCAATGCGATGCGTGAACATGACCGTGCCAGTCAGGTTCAGGCGTTGCGGCTGGCGGTCCGGGATGTGCTTTCCGTGGAAATGAATGTGGCGGGCAAGGTGCGATACGATAATGGTGTGCGTAGAGCGATCCAAACGGGTCGGGTATTGTCTCTGATGTCGGTTAAAGGGCATGCTTCTGAGGATATGCTTAGAATTGCTCATCGATCCTTCATTGCGCGGGAGCTGGAAGAGAGTTATAACCGGCTTTTTTACGATGTACAGGATCCCGTTCCCCGAGTCGCAAGTGGTGTCCGGTTGTGTACGCACCGCTGTGTGGCCTGGAATTTTTGTGATAAACGCAATGGCGGAACACCGTGTGCCGTGCTTCATCCCGAGTTGGCGGAATCCACTGACAAAGTGGACACTAAACATAAGGAAGACGATTATTGGGAATTTCCGGCCGACCGTCTGTTTGCCGGAAGCAACAGCTGAACCGATGTCCCCTTGTGGTGTTTGCTTTGTATTTTAAATTCGCCGCCGTGTTCCAGTACAATGCGACGGGTTATAAAAAGCCCGATACCCGATCCATGTTCCTTGGTCGTAAAATAGGGGTCAGTTGCGTGGGTCAGGACGTCCTGAGTCATACCGCAGCCCTGATCCTTTATGGATATTTGACACCAGTTTTGTTTCGCAGCGTCTTGGATCATCCGGGTCGAGATTTCAACTGTATCCCCCGGAGTGGAGGCTTCGCGGGCATTTTTCAGTAGATTATAAATCGCTCTCTGAATCTGTTCCCGATCCAGCCAGAGTGTGACGATTCCCGGATTCTGATGTCTTGTCACCGATACACCGGGGGATTCACTTTCAAACATTCGCACGGTTTGATCGATGATATCGTCGATGGAATCCGGCTTGAGTTCAGGTTGTGGCATGCGGGCCCATTCTGAAAAGGCAGTGGCAAGGCTTTGCAGGGAGTGCAGTTCTGCTTCCATGGCATCGAGAACAGCCTCCTGTTCCGTCTTGTTATCCGTGGATTGACGGATACGATAGAGTGAAAATCGCATTGGCGTCAGCAAGTTTTTGATTTCATGTGACACCTGACGCGCCACATCCCGCCATGCGGCAGCACGTTCGGCACGAGCGAGACGTTCCTGACTTTCTTTCAGGTCTGCTGCCATCTGATTGAAAGATGCCACCAGGAACGCGATCTCATCCTGAGCGTGAATATCCAACCGCTGGTCCAATTGCCCTGATGCGATGGCCTGCATCCCGGCTGTCAGACGACGAATGGGCTCACTGATTTCCTTTGAAATTTTTCGCGCTGCTGTGGTGGCTGCCAACGCCAGCACCAAAATGAACACGACAGCAAGGGTCCATACCAATCCTTCCTCGAGAAGGGTCTGTCGTAGAAGATTGAGGGACGCTGTGTTCCTCAATGCCAGCTCGATATCGTTTTTGGTCGCGATCAGCTGCGAGTCCACCTGACATCCCACCACCCACACATCCCGGGATGATAGTGCACGATAACATTCATAACGTGGAGGCGTTGCCGCAGGGTAGAGCTTCCCGGTACGGTCTCCGGATATGACGTGACCAAAAAAATCCGTGTCCGGCACAATTTCGGGTACGGTTCCGATGGTATGGGTTTTAATAACCGTCTCATCCGGCTGTTTGTGGTAATGGACGGCAAAGAGAATGCCCTCTGACCGCAGGGTTTCCGGATTGAGGTCGGAAAGGTGCTGACGATTGTTAAAGAACCGGTCGCCACGATCCTCCAATTGATCGCGCAAACTGGTCATGGAGGCATTCAGAGCCTGCTCCACGCCGGGCAATAAAAGCCATTGTGTACTCTGAGTTAGCACCGAGCTCAGAAACAGCGTAAGAGGGATGGTCGGGATCAGTACAAAGAGTAAAAAGAGTATGGTCAGGCGGGACTGAAACCTGGAGCGGTGACGCCCCCGTCGCCACAGGATGATAGAATAAACTGTGACCGAAATGAAGATGAAGGTAGTCCAGATGAGGAACGAGCTCACAACCTCATCCTCCGATTTTTTTTCTGCGGCTGAGATACCTCAACAGCGCATGATCAAACGGTTCCGAGGTCTCCAGGAGAACATAATCGATCCGATGTTCACGACATTTTCGTTTATAGTCCTGGATAAAGGATTCCATCAGAGCCCGATAATCGGATTGGATATGCCAGGGTTCTGTGGGCATTTTTTCTCCGGTTTCAAGATCTTCAAAGGTGGCTGCCGCTCCAAAGTCAAATGACCGTTCCAGCGGATCGAGAATGTGAAAGACGATGACCTCATGATTGTTGTGACGAAAGTGTTTGAGGCCTGAAAAGACTTGGTCCGGATCGTCCAGCAGATCAGACAGAATGATAATCAGGCCACGGCGTTGAATACGCTCGGCCAGCTGATGAAAGGCTGAGGCGACGTTTGTTTTGTGACTGCAGCGGGTGTTTTCCAGTTCAGACAGCATCCGGTTGAGATAGGAGGTCATGGAACGAGGGGGGAGAAAGGACCGGATATCCTCATCAAAGATCAATAATCCCACAGAGTCTCGTTGTTTGATCATCAGATAGGCAAGAGCGGCAGCCAGGAACGTGGCGTATCGGTGTTTGCTGATCCGTCCGGATGAATAACTCATGGATGCGGAGGAATCCAGCAGTAAATAGGCTTTGAGATTGGTTTCCTCTTCAAACTGTTTGACATAGTACCGGTCGGTTTTGGCATAGACTTTCCAGTCCACGTGTTTGATATCATCCCCGGGCATATATTGTCGGTGTTCGGCAAATTCGACGCTGAATCCATGATAGGGACTCTTGTGGAGGCCGGTCATGAATCCTTCCACCACCAGCCTGGCGATCAGATTCAGGTTGGATAGCGACGAGACGGTCTCGGGTGTGAGGATGTCGGGAGATTTTTGCGAAGATAGACTCATGATCGTCGCTTACGCCTCCATCGTCTCGATGAGTTTATCGATAATATCGCTGGTGGTGACACCCTCTGCTTCTGCGTTAAAATTGGGTACCAGTCGGTGTCTGAGAACGGGTTTGGCCACTGCACGCACATCGGCCTGATCGGGTGTGGGCCGACCATCGAGAATGGCCCGGGTTTTCGCCGCCAGGATCAGGTATTGGGATGCCCTTGGGCCGGCTCCCCAGGTGATCCAGTCATGGATAAAGTCGGGTGACCGGCTATCGGTGGGGCGTGAGAGACGAACCAGTTTCACGGCATATTGGATCACATTGTCTGCCACGGGCACACGACGTACAAGATCTTGCAGCGCGACAATTTCCTCTGCCGTCAGTACGGTGGTGACTTTAGCCTGATAGGCGCTGGTGGTGGACCGGACGATATCCTCTTCCTCCATCTGATCGGGATAATCGACCCAGAGCATAAACATAAAGCGGTCCAGTTGAGCCTCTGGCAGGGGATAGGTGCCTTCGTGTTCGATGGGGTTTTGGGTAGCGAGAACGAAAAAGGGTTCTTCCAGGGTAAAGGTATCGCCGGCGGCAGAGACCTGATGTTCCTGCATGGCCTGCAGCAGTGCTGACTGGGTTTTTGGCGGTGTGCGATTGATTTCATCCGCCAGTACAATATTGGCAAAGACCGGGCCTTGTACAAATTTGAAAGCCTTTCGGCCGGTGGTCTTGTCCTCTTCGATCACTTCCGTTCCCGAGATATCCGAAGGCATGAGGTCGGGAGTAAACTGAATTCGACTGAATTTGAGATCCAGGACCCGGGCCACTGTACTGATCAGCAGTGTTTTGGCCAGTCCGGGAACCCCTACCAACAAGCAGTGACCTCGCGACAATAAAGAGATCAGCAGTTCATCGATAATGGAACGCTGGCCTATAATCACTTTTCCCACCTGTTCGAGTATATCCTGATGGGCTTGTTTGAGCTGTTTGACAATATCCACATCAGATTCGGTTGTTCGCAGGTTCACGTCGAGTCCTTTTTGTTGGTCAATATCTCTGCTTTTAAAGCTTCAAAATTGAAATTTTATTGACAAAAGTCAAGCGCTTTGAGACGGCTGCAATGAAACGGCCCGCAGGGCAAGATCCCGCGGGCCGCATTTTAAAGCCGGATATGCATGGGTATAGGGCTGGTGATTATTTTTCCAGAAACTGTTCCTCAAAGGTGGGTTGCTGCCCCGCCATTTTCATAAAGACATCCAGGGGGAGCAGTTCATATTCTTCTGGCAGTCGGTCAAGAATATCTTTGACGCGGCTGATATCGCTCCATTGGCGCACATGCATCAGCAAGAAATAGGGACGCTTTGAATTGATAGCCCCCAGTTCGATGAGATCGGCAACGGCATCGTTTTCCGATCGTTCGGGAGACAAATAGTAATCAAAACTGATGAGGGGAACGCCGTCACGGGATGTAAAAGTGAATGCCGGCGCATATCCATTGGCAAATCCGATGACGTCAGGCATTCCTTCATAATAGGCGTCCACAACCTGCTCGGTCAGCTCGGTGTTGCCTTCTACCGTGGCTCCTTCAGAATAGTCCATGATTTCAAAGACATTCAAGTCAAGTTTTTGCATCAAGTCATAGGCAATATCGATCAAGTGGGGTAACTTTTCCGGTGGTACCGCCTTGGGATACATATATCCGGGGCCTGAGAGCGATCCGATGAAAAGGTCATTGGGTGTGGCCTGTGTGTAAAAGAATTCCATCATCGCCGGTGCCAGCCAGGACCAGTTCATGGTCACTTCCCATGCGTAGGGGATTTCTCCACGGCCGGGGCGGGTCCAGGCCCCCAGTCCCAGACAGTCGGTCTGGATGCAGGCCACGTACACCTTGTTTCCCGGGGTATAGCGTTTGCCCGGTTCGATATTGTGATTGTTTTCGAACTCAAATCCCGGTGTCGGGGGGATCTGGCTGCTAAAGCTCATATTGGGAAGGGTGTGCAGCCCTTCGACACGCAGACCATGGCTGGATGTAAGTGTGACGTGATCGCGCTCCTTGTCCTTGGCATAGGAATGCCAGCCGAAAACGTATGAATAGGGTTCCATCTCTGACAGCATCTTGTCTGCAAGCGCATATTCGGCTTCGTCGGATGGTTTTGTGGAGAGATCGTTGAAAAAGGCTTTTTTATAGATACCCCAGTCCGCAACACCGGGTTTCATAATACGACCACTGTGACCACCCATCCAGACGATATATTCTTTACTTGTTCGGTCCCAGTACCGGTCATAGGCCCATTGATAGATTTCCACATCAGACCACCCGCTGAATTGACCTCTAAAATCTTCCACAGGCTTAAGACCGGCCTCTTCCACCAGCGGAATCAGGTCTTCACTGACCACTACAGCGTTTTCCAGTCCGGCAACGGTAAAGGAAACGATCAAAGAGGTACGCTCCTCTTTATCCCAAACCACATAGCCGTCCACCTGATCCTTGAATATATTCAGGGCTTGTTGGATGGAGCGGAGCTCTTTGAACGTAAAATTGCGTTCGTTTGTTAAAAAATTAAATACATCGGGCGTAAAGCGAAAATCCCAGGTCTCAGGATAGATGAAATAGAGTTGAGGGGCATCGGCGTTGGCCAGTCCCTGGAGACTGATGACAAATGCCTGTTCCTCGAGTTTGCCATCGATGGCCCAGTCATCTTCCAGGGTCATATAGTATGCCTGCTTGGTGCCCTTGCGTTTGAGCACATACTCTACAGCCGGACCGGTGGTGCGGGTGGAGCGGTCGATGGTGTACGTGACGGTCTCATATTTGGGTGAATAGCGATAGGTGTGGACGGTTGTCGCCGGAGTGGCACCTTGTGAGCCGTATACTGTATATTCTTCATGGATGGTTAAGACCTGACCGTTGTCATCCCATGTCGCTTTCATGTTGCGATCAGAACCGGTCTTTTTGGACAATCCCATAAAAACATTGGAAGGGAATACCCGGTGCGGAATCGTGACGGTGTTTACCGATCCATCGGTTTTGACCGTAACGGTATCCTGAAATCCCCGTCTTCGACCCCATTGATGGATGATGGTGGTTGCGGCATCATCCACCTGAAATTCCAGACCCATTGTCCGGTAGAGTGCTACTTTTGAACTCTTGGCGGGAATCATTTCCCACTCGCCGTTCAGATCTGCCTTGCTTTGGGCCCACAGGGGTGAAACAATGATGCCGATCAAAAGAACGACAAGACACCACTGTGCAGTTTTGGTCATCATAAGCTCCTCTATTTTGGGTTTTGGGAAAATGTCGGTGGTATGAGAGCCACGGCATGCACATCCCGCGGGAGTGATTTGGTTTCATGAAACAAACAAAAGTTTACGATATATTTGTCACTAATTCAAGGTGTTTTTGAACCGGTTTGGGCCTGGAACCAAAAGACAAAAGGCCGTACAAGAGTGGGCATCGGGGGCTAGAATTTGATCCAATCGGCGAGACGGACGAGGGGTTCGGGCCAGAGGGAACTGAAACGCGGGATGTCATCAAAGCGATTGGGGATTCGGCTAAGGATAGACCGTGCTGTCCGCTGACCACTGGCGATTGCCGGAGCGATCCCTTCTCCCATATCGGCAGTGGCCAGCCCCACGGCATCCCCCGCTAGATAGGCTTGTCCTGATTGCACCGGATGGGGCGACACCTCTGAGCGCAGATGATAGACATATGCAGAAGGTTGTGGTATGTCACCGGATAGCCGGTGTTTGCTGTGAAGATGTTCGACAAAACGAGACCAATGATCGCGGATATTTTCGTTTCGCTTCAACAGAGACAGGTTCATGCCGCCAACACCCAGGTTCAGAATGTTACCGGTTTTGGGAACATACCAGGAATACCCCGGCAAACCGTTTCGGAAGAAATAGAGATGACAATCGGATTCTGTGGGAGAGGCTTTAAATTCGGTTTCCAGGGTAACGATAACCGATTTCGCGGGACGCGGGCGTTTTTTCTGAAAGAGGGTTTTGTATACCGGGCAATGGCTTCCACCGGCACCGACCAGGATTCGGCAGCGAAATGTTTCATCCAGTATAAAGGCTCCGTTTTCCACCCGTATGTTTTTCACACGATGCTGTTGTACGGGGGTTTTCGATCGTTGCAGGAGCCAATGATCGAACTCTATGCGCCGGATCGCATATTGTCGACTGTTGCGGCGAAAGGTCAGCCCGCGGATGTGTATTTTGAGGTGATCGAATACGGTGAGTGATCCCGGATACTCGTCCGGACGAACACCCAATGTATCGAACACCCCGGGTGTGATCCACCCGGCGCAAAGTTTGAGCCTGGGAAAGGCAGCCTTGTCGAGAATAAGGCAGTCTTTGCCAGCTGCTGTCAAAGTGCGGGCACAGGAGGCTCCGGCAGGGCCACCACCCACAATAATAATATCCACGGATTTCATAACAGCCATCTCTGGGGTGTCCCGACGGGGGGCACCAGGGTTTTTGGATTAAAGGATACGACAATCGGGTTGTTTGTGACGGTCTCGATTGAATACGATCTGGAATAATTGATTGTATCGGGCGCGAAAGCCACCAGCTGCACTCAGGAGATAGAATCGCCACATGCGATAAAAGCGATCGCCATAGGTCTCCTTCAGATCGGGCCAGGCAGCTTCAAAGTTCTCCGCCCAGGCCATCAGTGTTGGATCATAATCTGGTCCAATGTTCTGAACGTCTTCAATGACAAAGAGTCCTTCCATCGCCTTACTCATCTGGGCCATAGAGGGCAACATGCCATTTGGAAAGATATATTTTTCAACCCATGGATTGACATACGTCGTGCTCACATTGCTGGAGATGGTATGGATGAAACCATATCCGTCATCCTTTAAACACCGATCCACGGTTTTCATATAGGTCCGGTAGTTCTTGGGCCCCACATGTTCCATGATTCCGATAGAGATAACTCGATCATACTGTCCTTCAACATCGCGATAATCCTTGAGCTCCAGCTTGACGGGCAAATCCCCGATCATTTTTCGCCCCAGTTCCACCTGTTGTCTGGAGACGGTTACACCATCCACTTTTGCCCCATATTTTTCCGCGGCATAGATGGCAAAACCTCCCCATCCGCATCCCAGATCGAGAATGTGCATGCCGGGCTGTAGATTCAATTTGCGACAGACCAGGTCCAGTTTGTCTCCCTGTGCTTTTTCAAGCGTCGGAGCATTCCTCCAGTATCCGCATGTGTAATTCAATCGTTTGTCCAGCATCGAGGTATAGAGATCATTTCCCAGGTCATAATGACGTTTTCCCACCTGATAGGCACGGCTGCGGGCCTGGTGGTTGAACAGTTTGGCACGCAGGGCAATGAGAGCGAGTTTGGGGCTTTTACGGACTTTATGTTCGAGTTTGGCCACAAGAATACGATGGATCATCTCGTCCAGTTTGTCACAATCCCACCAACCATCCATATACGATTCTCCGAGTCCAAGTTCACCATCCTTAAAAACCCGGGCGAAAAATCGATTGTCATGAATTTGAATGTCATACGGTTGAGATCCATTGATCTCGATGCTGGCTTGTGACAGAAGATCGGTTACGGTTTTTTCGATAGATGATCTCATACGTTGCCCTTTCTAATACTTTTGATTCTCTTACAGCTCCATGAAACGTGATTGGGCGATGAGGGGTTTGATCGAAACCCGAACGGGCTGTGTGGCAGAGTCTATTAGAATTGGATAAAGATGCGGGTTTCGCCGCGATCGACCATCCGGGAAAAGCGTCGTTGAAACAATTTTTTGATGAGTTGTCGAATGGCAGGGATCAAAAGACAAAAGCCGAACATGTCGGTCAGGATCCCCGGTGTTAGCAAGACCACGCCGCCGATCAGAATCATCAGGCCATCGACCATTTTGTCCGCTGGCATTTGTCCAGCGGCCAGATCTTCCTGAATTTTCAAGTAGACGATGAACCCTTGCCATCGCGCCAGTGTTGCGCCTATGATACCGGTGAGGATGACGATGGCGAGAGTGGGTACAAGTCCCAGCCATTGACCGACTTTGATCAGCAGTGCGAGTTCAATGAGGGGAAGTCCGATAAACAGCAATAAAAGATATCCAAACATAAAAGCTCCCGTTTTGGGGTTCTGTTTCAAACAGATCGGTTTATACATCAATTTTCCGGACAATCCGGGACCGAACTCAGGATTCTGGCCGCGCTCCGCTGCCGGTGATGGTATAGTACTGGCCCTGATGCGGCAAATGGCTCAGGGTGGCTTCCGGATCCCAGGGGGATAATTGTGGGCGCGCTGTCAATCCGTTCCATTGCATGTTGACGCCAAAAATGTCGCTCACCACAAATTCCAGAAAGCCGCCCACGGATAAGATGGCCCAGTCGGTGATATAGGGCCATTCGGTGGGTGCCTTTCGGGCCCCTCCGGATTCGCTGTCGGAAAATAATTCGACAAAATGTCCCTGGGAATAAGGGCCTTGGTTGGCGCTCATCGCCAAACCGGGCAGCCAGTTTTCGATCACATCCTGTCGTCCGGCCTTGTGCAATACATGCAAAGCATCCGCGACCCAGCCCGGATAACAGCCATTCCACTGATGATCCGGTCGCACAGAAAAGAATGCATCTTCATCCCGTGGTGAAAGAGCGGACATCCAGGTTTCTGTCCTGAGTTCGCTTTCAAAAAATGATATCATCTCCTGCATTTGAACGGCCGGGAGCTCATCAAAGAGAAATCGTCCCACGTGGCCAAAGTCCCAGGCATGCCGTACCGGCACCCGGGAGCCATCCGGTTGTCGGCAAGACCAATAACCACTTTGACCCCAGTAAAGATCCTGGATGTTTTGTGCCTGTTGAGATGCCCGGTTGCGATAGTCTGTGGCGGTTAAAGAGTCTCCCAGAACGTCCAAAAGATCGGCGGTTTCCCGCAATATCCAAACCGCCGCGGCATTTAGAGAAGCGACCTCATGGGTATAGCTGGAGACGCACTCGAGCAAGCTGTTGCGGTCCCCATAGTCTGCTAGTCCCGTACCCCGATCGAGTTGTTGATAGTGACGGGCCAGTATTTTGAGGTGGCCGAGAACCGTTGACTCGCCGACCCGGGTGTCGAGCCAGCCGTAATCTCCGGTGACCCGTAAATAGGTGGTTATCAGGCGGGTCATGGCATAGTCATTACAGGAATACCAGTTTCCGGCATCCTGGCCCGAGACATACTCGGTCCCGAAATGCTGATTAATATCCCGGTCAAGCCACCGTTCCAGGTGATGCCGCAGGGTTTCCGGATCGAGCATGGCCAATAACAGGGCACTGTGTGACCAGTCATTGATAAAACTGGTGGTCACCCAAAATGCCGGCATCAAGGTGATATACGTTCGTCCATAGCTTGAAAGGGGATGATCCCGCAACATGTACAGGACTCCGAGGATGGCATTCTGATACAGGGTCTGCAGCCCTTTATGCCCGGTCGCAAAGTCTGGAAGATTACCGCTAAAGCGTGTATTGTTCGGTCGGAAGACATCATCCAGTGTTTGTTGCCAAAGCCGGGTGGCATTCCGAAAGGGCGCTGTGGGATCCTCGAGCCACCGTTGGCGGATCTTTTCAATGTCCTGTCGATCAGACCCGATGGCAATCAAAAAATATAGAGTTCGGCTTTCACCCGCTGCCAGTTCAAACCCAAAGGCCAGATGCATTCTGTCGATCCCGTCCGGCCCAGGCCAGGCGCATTGACATGATACCGCCTGACTCGAGCGGGAATGATAGAGAATGCCAGTGCCATCCGAAAGGGTGTCGCGACGATTTGCGCGTTCGTTTTCCGCTGGAGGGGTTCCTTCCCATGGTGACATGGAATAGGTTGGGCTTTCTTTGGGTGAATAGGGTGTGTGCCATCCATCTCTAGAGTCGACAACACCTCCCCCTGTCTGGACGCGCATGGATACCGGACAAGAGTGGACCGACGTGTTGTGTATGGTGAGCGAAAGGGCGATGGCCTGGGTGTCGGGGACCATCACGGTTTCTGTCTTTAAATCCAGCTCCCCAAGACGAATTTGTCTCAAAATTCGATCCGGTCGCCAACGATACGCCAGTGGTTTTCCAGAGTTGGCGACGGTCTGAGAATTGATGGTCAGGGCTCCCAGCCATTGGTCTCCCTGGGAATAGGGTGGAAAGGTCACGTGTCGTACAGCCATAATATCATATGCAGCCTGACAGGATCCCAAAAAGTTGGTCAGTGCGGGTGGATTGAACAGATCGCCTTGTCGGTGATGAAGGGTATGGCTCTGTAAACTGTCGAGAATGATCATGTGGTATTCCGTATATCGATAAGAGTCCTAGCTATATTTATGTTCAGCGGTTACAAGATACCCCGCAAGAAACACTGGACAAACAGATCTTTGTCCAATACTTTTTGTTTGCTTGGAGCAAAGAAGCGGGAGTATTTAAAGGTGGATACCATCCAGTCCTGGATGGTATCCACCGGATATGCTAGCGGTCCAGAAAGCGTTCTTCAAACGTGGGACGATTCGAAGACATCTTGATAAATACATCAAGAGGAACCACTTCGAATTCCGGTCCCAACCGGTCGAGAATATCGACCACCCGCTGTACGTCGCTGGATTCTCTGACATGCATCAACAAAAAATAAGGTCGTTTGCTGTTGATGGCAGCCAACTCTTCCAGATCGGCAGCAGCTTCTGTTTCGCTTCGTGTCGGCGACAGGTAATAATCATAGGAAATCAGAGGACGATCATTCTGGATGGTAAACGTAAATGCAGGTGCATAGCCATTCAGAAATCCGATGGCATCGGGCATGTGTTCGTAATAGATATCTACGACGTCTTTGGTTAGCTCTGTGTTGCCCTCAACCGTCGCGCCTTCCGAATAATCCATGATTTCAAAGACCTGGATGTCCAGTTTATTCATAAATTCCTGAGCCATGGCGACCAGTTCCTTGAGATCCTGTTCTGGAACGGCCTTGGGGTACATATAGCCGGGTCCGGACAAGGCACCGATAAAATAGTCATTGGGGGTCTTCATGTTAAAAAAGTACTCCATCATGCCGGGAGCCAGCCACATCGTATTCATGGTTACTTCCCACGCATAGGGGATTTTACCACGTCCGGGTTTGAGCCATGAACCAATTCCGATCCCATCGGTCTGGACGCAGGTGATATAGACTTTATCTTCCGGAATATATTCTTTTCCGGGTTCTACACGATGGTTGTTTCGAGGTTCAAAGTCCGGTGAAAAGGGTATGTGATGATTGAAACTGGTATTGGGCAGTGAATGAAGACCATATACGCGGTGACCATGTTTGGATGTAAGGGTTACATGATCGCGTTCCTTGTCTTTGGCATAGGAATGCCATCCCATCACCATGGCGTGGTCATCGAGTTCGCCGAGGATTTTGTCCGCCAGGGCGTATTCGGCTGTATCCGAGGGGAGCGTTGAAAGATCGTTGAAAAACATTTCTTTATGGATGCCAAAATCCGCTACTCCGGGATGCATGACGTTACCGTGAGGACCTCCCATCCAGACGATAAAGTCCTTGTTACACTGATCCCAGTACTGATTATAGGCCCATTTATAGATTTCAGCATCGTTCATACCGGTGAATTGTCCTCTGAAATCCTCTACAGATTGTAGTTCAAACGATTCTGCCATCGGGATCAGGTCCGGATGAATCACGATTGCATCTTCAAGACCCGCAACGGTAAACGAGACGATGAGAGACGTCCTGACCTCCGGATCCCATACGACATATCCCTTGATGTCGTTTTTAAACGTGTTCAGGGCCTGTTCGGCTGTTCTCAGCTGCTTAAAGGTATAGTGACGTTGTTTGTGATAGTAATCGAACACCGATTCCGTATAGGTAAAGGGCCATGTGTCGGGATAAACGAAATAGAGATGGGGGCCATTTTTATTGACGACGCCCTGCAGGCTGATGAGCATGGCATTGACAGGAAGCTTGCCGTCCAGTTTCCACCCATCTTCCAGATGCATCACAAATGCCTCTTTACTGCCCTTGGGTTTCAATACATAGCGAATACCCTCTCCGGTTTTGCGTGTGGAGCGGTCGATATTATAGACGAGAATTTCGCCCTTTTCTTCCAGGGTATAGGTATGCGTCGCGCTATAAGACGTCATACCTTGTGATCCTCTGACCCCCGCCTGTTCCCTGACGATCAGTGTTTCGTCATTTAGCCATTCGGCCGACATTTCCCGATAGGCACCCGGTGTTTTGGACAGGCCCATAAATACATTGGTGGGGAAAACCCGATGAGGAATTTCTACCCGATGGGTATTTCCATCCGTTTTGAGTCCTAGTGTATCGCTAAAACTCCGTCGGTTACCCCATGTCTGGACGATGGTGAGATCCTGCCCGGATAGTTGAAAGGTAACATCGAGTGTACCATAAAGCGCAATTTCAGTGCTTTCATCCGGGAGCAGTTCCCATGTGCCTGAAAAATCCGCTTTGGCTCCGAGAGCCGACTGAAGAGGAAGGAAAATTGAAGCGGCCAGAATAATCGCAACAACCAAGATGCGTTTCAACATATAACCTCCTGTAAAGTTAGATAACGATATGCGTTCGTTTAACGATGAACGCCGTCAAAGCAACACCTGGACTCGGTGCTATGTAGCGAATGCCCAACACAACCAATATGATAATTTAATCACCTGGTTAATATATCACTCTACAACCAGAGCATGTGCGGTAAGGTGATTGTGTCTGGATTCTGTCTAAACAGAATCCGGGTAACATTCATACACCCCATAAATTAGTATGGTCACCATGCACATGCAAGGATTATTTCGAAACCTTTGAGCGTTCGGTGTAAAGAGACAAGTGGAACGGTAGAGAGGTTTGGCTATGAAAGATGCGTTTGTTACCAAAGTCGCGGATCAGTTGCGTCATCATGTTGAAATAGATCGGGAATTGTACACAAAGCATGGCGTTAAACGAGGGTTGCGTCATGACGACGGCTCCGGTGTGCTTGTGGGACTGACGAAAATTTCAAGTCTCATCGGATCCAAGCAGGTTGATGAAGATGTGGTACCCGTGGAGGGAGAACTCTATTATCGTGGTATCCGTATTCATGATCTGGTTGAAGGGATTCAGGATGAAAAACGGCATGGGTTTCCCGAAATTATCTATCTCTTGCTGTTTGGTAAACTTGCCACTCAATCGGAGCTGAACGAGCTTGTAGAGTATATGAAACCCAGAATCTCGTTGCCCCAGGGTCTGAACGAAACGTCTATCCTGCAATTTCCCAGTCCGAGTGTTATGAATAAACTCCAACGGGTGATTCTGGTCCTGTACGCATTTGACCCCAATCCTGATGATATCTCTCTGGAAAATGTGATTCGGCAGTGTCTGGATCTGATCGCCAAATTCCCCATCATCATTGCCTATTCCTACCAATCGATGCGGCATGGATTATTTGGGGATTCATTGTTTGTCCATCCGCCCAATACAGACCTCTGTTGTGCGGAGAATTTTTTGTATATGCTTCGAAGAGACAGAACCTATACCCAGCTGGAGGCAAACCTTTTGGACCTGGCATTGATCCTTCATGCTGAACATGGCGGCGGGAACAATTCTACCTTTACCACCCATGTGGTTACCTCCAGTCAAACCGACACCTATTCAGCCATCTCGGCGGCTGTGGGATCATTAAAGGGGCCCCTGCATGGTGCTGCCAACAGTTATGTGATGGATATGATGACCAATATCAAGGAAAATGTCCGGGATTGGGGAGATGAAGACGAGGTTGCTCGATACATAGAAACAATAATCAACCGACAAGCTCACGATAAAACGGGATTGGTATATGGGATGGGGCATGCGGTCTATACAAAATCCGATCCCCGTGCCGTGATTCTGCAGCGCAAGGCACGTGAACTGGCCGCTGAAAAAGGACGGTCAGATGAATTCAATCTCTATCAGTTGGTGGGTAAAGTTACACCAGAAATCTTTCAACGCGTGAAACAATCCAATAAAGTCATTTCTGCCAATGTGGATTTTTATTCCGGATTGGTTTATGATCTTCTCAATTTCCCGCGTGAGATTTATACCCCGATTTTCGCCATGGCGCGGGTCGTGGGATGGGCTGCGCATCGGATCGAAGAACTGGTGAACGGCAAACGAATCATCCGACCCGCATACAAGAGTCTAACCAAACCGATACCGTATACACCGCTCTCTGACCGAAAACCTTCTGGTGTCGGGTTGTGGAAACACTTTTGCTGAAGAAATCGGGCTCGATTCTTTCGTCGTGGATATTGTGTGATCCCGGTGGCGTAAGATGAGAGGACAAAATATTGTATTGTCTCGAATTAGTGGAATAAAAATCTTGTAACAATTGTCTATAGTGCCACAAACACGTTGTTGCTGTTTACATTATATCGGAGGAGATTTAATGATGCCGTCTTACACAATTACTTCCGTTGAAGGAATCGGCGAGAGTTTTGCAACAAAATTGCGTTCTGCGGGGATCCGTTCTGTTGCCGCATTGTTAAAAAAAGGGGCAACCCGGCAGGGGCGTCAGGAGCTGGCTGAACGTTCGGGTGTTGATGAAACCCTGATCCTGAAATGGGTGAACATGGCTGATTTGTACCGTATCAATGGCGTTGGCAGCGAGTATGCCGAATTGCTGGAAAAGGCGGGTGTGGATACGGTCAAGGAATTGCGCAACCGTGTTCCGCAAAACTTGTATGACAAGATGGTAGCAGTCAATTCACAGGGACGAGGTCTGGTTCGGCAGCTGCCGAGTCTGAGTATGGTGGAAAAATGGGTGGCTGAAGCCAAAACCCTGGATCCGGTTGTCACCTACTAGGGGATAAATCGGATGAGATGTATGCCTTCATGGTCGATGAATTGTGCTCCACCCATGGGGGCATTTTATTTGTCCGGATGGTACAATTATCTGTAGGCTTTAAATATTGAAGGGAAAACATTATGGAAGCATTTGTCAATTCTTTTTTATCGAATTTTGGACCTCAGGTCAGCAAACAGATTTCGAAAAATATAAAGGTGGACCGCCGGTCGGCACAGTCTATTGTGGCTGAGATCACTCCTTTGATAATGGGGGGACTGAAGAAACAGATGCAGGATCAGGGGGGTGGGGATCGTGTCAATCATATCCTGAACAAATACGGTGACCCGTCGGTTCTGGATCACATCGACCGGGAGGTGGCCGCACGCGCGCAGGAATCCCGTCCGGATCCGAGGCTTGGAGGGTTGCTGGGAGAATCGGGAATGGAGGCCGTCAATCAGATTTCGAATCGATTTGGCTTGAACATGGATACAGCTATGAAACTGATCCCGATGATCTCGCCATTGGTGCTGGGTGCGTTGACCCGGAAACGTGATCAGGAAGGCTTTGGTGCGGATGGCATTGCCTCTCTCATCGACCGGGATGGAGACGGCTCGGTACTGGATGATGTGGCGGGATTTTTTATGCAATCGATGGGCAATCAATCCCGTCGGGGGGGAGGATCTATCATGGGCAAAATGCTTGGCAGTCTGTTTGGAGGACGTTCACGCTAACGGAAAGGAGATTTTATGGATATTCATTTCCTGGGGGGCGCACAGACTGTAACCGGTTCCCAGCATTTGCTGTCTGTCAATGGCTACACCATACTGATGGAATGTGGGCTCTTTCAGGGACGTCGAAAGGATACCTACGAGCGCAACAAATCCTTTGAATTCGATCCCGCCACAGTGGATGCAGTTCTTTTGTCTCATGCCCACATTGATCACAGCGGAAATATCCCCAATCTGGTCAAGTCGGGATACGCGAATCCAATCTATGCGACATCAGCGACTGTGGATTTGTGTCAGATCATGTTGCGCGATTCGGCTTATCTTCAGGAAAAGGATATCGAGTGGGTGAACAAAAAGCGTCACCGAAAGGACCTCGATCCCATAGAACCTCTTTATACCATCGAGGACGCAGAAGAGGCCATGCATTATTTTGTCGGTATGCAATATGATCGCACCTTTCAAGTGGTCCCCGGTGTTCAGGCCACGTTCCGGGATGCCGGTCACATTCTGGGATCCGCCGGGATTGAATTGGAGCTCCGGGAGAATGGTAAAACCACGCGACTGGGCTTTTCCGGAGATGTGGGTCGGCAGGATATGCCCATCATTCACGATCCCAACAAGTTGCGTGACCTGGACGTATTGATTATGGAGAGCACCTATGGGGACCGGTTCCACAAGGGAACGCCGGATGTGGAAGAAGAGCTGGCTCAAACCGTGAAACGGGTTGCAGAGCGGGGTGGAAAGATTATCATACCGGCTTTTGCCGTGGGACGCACGCAGTTGATCGTCTATATGTTACACAAGCTCTTTGATCAGGGGCGAATACCGGATATGCCGATTTATGTGGACAGTCCTCTGGCCCGCGCAGCCACTCAGGTGTTTCGTACCCACCCGGAGTGTCTGGATCGGGAAACGTTTCGGATTTTTTTAAAGGATGATACAGACCCCTTTGGATTCAGCCGACTTTATTATACCAGGGATGTGGAAGAATCCAAGCAGCTTAATCAGTTGAAAACACCCCACATCATCATTTCCGCATCGGGTATGGCGGAAGGGGGACGTATTTTACATCACCTGCGTAACAATATTGAAAATGAGAAAAACCTGATTCTGTTTGTGGGGTATGCGGCCGAACATACACTGGCACGCCGCATTATGGATGGCGAACCGGAGGTCAGGATATTCGGAGAGCCCTATACCGTGCGAGCGGAAATAATAAAGATGGATGATTTCAGTGCCCATGCAGATCGCAATGAATTGGTTGATTATCTTGAATTCAATACACCGGACTCGCTTGAGAAACTTTTTTTGGTGCACGGCGAGCCTCGTGAATCCCTGCCTTTACGGGATCATTTGAAAGAGATGGGATACCCGGAAGTGCATTATCCCAAACCGGGTTCCGTGTACTCGCTCATCTAATGCATCGCGGGGGAATCGAATGAGATTCCCCCGTGGGTGCTCGGCTTTGGACGGCGTTTTGGTGTTGATGGATAAATAACCGGCTAGGGGATGCTAGTCCTAATATCCGGAATCCATGCGATCGCAAGTTCGTCGACAGTGATATGTGTTTTCGCGGGCCGGATTTCGATTGTATCCAGGTTTTCTTTCAGGGCGTCAAATCGCTCTGTTTCAGATTCGATTTCTTTATCCAGCTCCATTTCCAGTTCCTTCAGATCTTCTCTCAACTCCACCACCGTTTGTTCAGCCCGGTTCACATCTCCTGTTTCATCAAAGGCTCTGTTGATTTGCCTAAAGGCCGTTCCCGCTTTGCTGATGTTGGTGCGTGACAATGTCTTCCTTCCCATCAATGCGCCGAGGAGGCTGGTGCCGAACGAGATGGCGGCCTGAATTTTTTGATGACTTGCCTGTTCTTTCTCCCGCTCGTGTTTGTCTTCTGCCCGCTGAATCTTTTTTTCCAGTGTTTCCATTTTACGCGCATATTTCTGTCGAAGCTGTTCGACCCATTCGTCACGGTGCTCCCGGGCCGTCAGTTGCAACCGGATCCGAAAATCGGATTCTGTTTCATCGGGAAGGGAGGTCAGTTTCAGAGTCGGGCTGTGATGCAGTTTCAGGGACTGTGATTGCAGAATCCAGTTGGTAAAATCCTCTTGCCATTTTTTATAGTGTTTTGGATCGGTCGCTAGGGTCGGCAGAGGAGAAAACGCGGCATTGGGATGGGCTTTATAGCGCAATTCGGTACGGCTAATATTCAGAGACTCGCCGTCTTTCCATTGCATCGCCAGAGGATGTTGGTTGAATGGCAAAATACGTTGTATTGAACGCGGTTCACGAATTTGTCTTTTGCTGTCACGATAGTTTACCGTAGCGATTCCCAACAGCATGGGTGTATAGCGAGGGGGACGGGTGTCGGAGTCTGGTCTCGTGACTGGCAGGTACAGTTGATGGATCTCCGGAGGCAGTGTAGGTGGATGATGTTGATCGGGTTCCTCACGAGCGGTGGTCAGTTCCGGAGTCAGAACGGGTGTGACGAGGTTTTGAAGTTGTTGTCGGGTAAGTGGGCCCCGCAGATAGGACATTGCCCATCGCGTATGAAAGAGAACGGGGCCGGATTCGTGTACATTGTGCAGCATAAAGACCCGTTTGTCCAGATTTGCGATCAACGAGTCCAGTGTGTTCGGCTCAAGGGTGCCGGGTGCCAGTATTGAAAGGCCATCGAGCAGGCGATCGCGATCCCGCTCGGTTTGCAATCTCCCGATAAACCATGTGCCGGTATTGGAGAGTCCCTTATAATCCAGATCGACCGGGTTTTGCGTGGCCAGGACCACTCCCAGACCATACGCTCGTGCCTGTTTCAGCAGAGTCAACAAGGGTTTTTTAGAGGGTGGATTGCCCAGGGGAGGTGCATAGCCAAACAATTCATCAACATAAAGCAGTGCCCGTAAACTGCTGGTTCCGCTCTGAGACCGGATCCAGCCCAGAATCTGGTTCAGGAGCAATGTCACAAAAAACATACGCTCCGGTTCCGAGAGATGGGCGATATAAAAAATGGATACCCGGGGTTTTCCTTTGGATGTATAATAAAAGGATTGGGCATCCAGTGGAGTGCCTGAAATCCAGGCTTCAAAACCCGGTGCCGCCAACAGATTGTTGATGGCCATCGCCAGTTCGAAGCGATCGGTTGACGGATAAAACGATTCCAGATCCATAACCCCGACGCGATCAAAGGCCGGAGCCTGAATCGCCTGGATCAGACCGGCGAGGGTCAATTGTTTTTGGCTTTGCCAGCTGTGGTACAGGATCGTAGAGATTAGAATGTGATCCCGACTCTGGATGGGATCTGCATCCCTGCCGAGTAGGTTTAAAAGACTGGTAACGGTCGTGTTCAGGCGATCTCTGACCGCATCTTCATCCTGCATCATGCTGGCCGGAGGTGGTGCAAATGAATTGAGGATGGAGACAGGCTGACCCGATTGACTCCCGGGTGTATAGATGGCCCAGTCAGCTGAGTCCCTGAGTGTCTGAATCCGACTTCCATCCTGGCCCCATTTGGCCAAACCGGATCGCCAGAGGTCGGCCTGATGTTGCGCGTATGCGGAGGTTGACATGTTCTTTCGCGCAGCTTCCTGCTCATCAATCCAGGGGGCAAAGTCGCTGGCGGATAGTTCGGGGAAGGTCAATAACAGATTGGTCATATCCCCTTTGGGATCGATGATAATGGAAGGGATCCCATCGATGGCGGCTTCTTCGAGAAGGGAAATACAAAGACCGGTCTTTCCGCTTCCAGTCATTCCCACGCATACAGCGTGAGTCGTGAGATCTTTGCTGTCATAGAGTATAGGTTCAGCAATGACGGAGCCGGACCCGGGATCTACGCGTCGGCCAAGATAAAGCGCACCCAATTTTTCAACGTTCTCCATGTAACCAATCCTCCTTGTGAATACTCGCAACCAATGTGTATCCGTTCTTTAACACAAGATTTGAACCTAACCGGCAGAATGTGTCTGAACGGCGTGGTCAGCTGATCAAAACCCTTCAATCTATCATTGGTGTTCATAACCTCTTGACCCGGGCCGGTGGGTCGCGAGGATGACCAAATCGGGGATGTCAGGTTTGAAGAACAGGCAAGCTGATCGTGAACGTTGTCCCCGCACCCGGTTTGCTGACCGCCCAAATGTCTCCGTGGTGTTTTTGAATAATGTTATAGCTGATCGAAAGACCCAACCCGGTTCCCACCCCGACGCCTTTTGTGGTAAAGCCGGGATCAAAGATATGCGGGAGTTTGTCCTCGGGAATTCCCCTACCCGTATCCGTGAATACAAGTTTGATTTTGTTGTCCTGCAGTCCGGTTTTGATAAAAAGAGTTCCCTCGCCCTGAATGGCCTGAATGCCATTGAGAAGGATATTCATAAACACCTGATTGAGCTGATTCGGGAAACATTCCACGTGCGGAAGGTCACCATAGTCGCGTACAAGGTCGATTCGGTTTTTCAGTTCATGTTGTAGCAGCGTCAGCGTACTCTCTATGCCATCGTGCACATCGACTTTTTGAAGATCCGCTTCGTCCAGGCGGGCAAAATTTTTTAGACTTTTCACAATGCTTGAGATCCGTTTGCTTGCCAGGGTGATGACATGGATATTGTCATTGAGGATGTGAAGCGTTTTTTCAGATGTCCGTTTGTCGGGCACCAGGCTATCGGATTCCGGTGATAGGCGTAACTGTTTCAGACAGCGTTGTGTGACATCGGCCGCACTATTGACCGCTCCGATGGGATTATTGACTTCGTGAGCGATACCGGCCACCAGATTGCCCAGAGACGCCATTTTTTCCTGCATAATTAGTTGATTTTGCGTCTCCTTGAGTTCTGATAAAGCGGTTTTGAGATCACTGTTTTTTTTCTGTAACTCACGGGTTCGTTCCCTGACTTTGTCTTCAAGAGCACGGCTATATTCTTCCAGTTTCTGATGGCTTTCCTGCAATTCACGATGATACCGTTCCAGCGCCCGGTTGGCCTCGGCAAAGTGACGCTCCAGTTCATAAAACAGATTGAGCACCAATACAAGCAGACCCCACTTGAAGAGCAATAAGGAATCGGAGAGCAGATGCAGTTGATTCAGGATATCATGTAAACCGGTGATGGCGAGGGCACCTATACCCCATAAAAAGCGGTATCCTGGGATTTTCCCCTTGAGAGAGGCATAAGCAATGGTGGCACAGGTGATGATCCCTGTGGTGGCAATGAGAACATAAAAAACATCTGTGAGTGCATAGGCCGGATAATCCAGAATCAGATCGCCAGCGAATGCGACTGTCGCGAATATCAGATGAATCGCTGCGGCCATACGAAAAAGGGTCTGGTTCAATGAGGGTAACATCCCGCTGAAAAAAAGATACATGCCGACCGGAAAAAGAAAGAGGGTGGCAGGATCAAGAGTATACCAGATTTCCGGAACACCCAACATGATCTGGGTAAAGGCGGGATTAAATACTTCAAAGATGCCGATCAAAATGACAAACACGCTAAACGAAATGATGAAATACGGTCGTTTTTCATACCGAAGAGCAAACAGCACTATCGACAGAACACCGAGCAACAGATACAGAAAACCAATGGCCATTCGGAGGATACTGCGTTCAAATAGATAGCCATAGAGTCCTGCCAGTGTGCCCACATGAGCAGGATAGCGCATACCGATCTGAGAGGGGTCTATTGACTGCACGCGTAAATAGAGAGTCTGACCTTCGAGCCGATGGTCCAAAAGGAGGAGGTGC
>CAYPUH010000003.1:30680-44402 GCA_964413725.1 uncultured Cytophagia bacterium | reverse complement strand
TGGGCAGGTTGTCTCCCGCCAGGATTTCCTCGCGGTGGAGATTGGTGACCGGCACCTCGGAAGTGGGGATGAGAAACAGATCGTCCGAGGGGATATGGTACATATCCTCCTCCAGTTTGGGAAGCTGACCGGTCCCCTGCATGGCCTCGCGGCGGGTGATAAAGGGCGGAAAGATTTCGGTGCAGCCGTGTTCTGTGGTATGCAGATCGATCATATAGTTGATCAGAATGCGCTCCAGTCGGGCACCGGCACCGCGATAACTGACAAAGTTGGATCCGGAAATGCGGCTGGCGCGGTTAAAATCGATGAGTCCGAGTGTTTCGGCCAGATCGGTGTGGGGTTTGGGTTCAAACTCAAATTCCCGCGGTTCTCCCCAGCGTTTGACCTCCTGGTTGGCGGATTCATCGCCCACGGGCACGGAGGGATGGGGGATGTTGGGAATCCTGATCAGGATATCCTGAATATCGGACTCGACGGTCCGACGTTCTTCGTCCAGGCGTTTGATGTCGGCGGACAGGGTGCGCATCGCCTCGATGACGGCGGAGGCATCCTGTTTGGCTTTTTTCATCTCGGCGATTTGGGTGGTGACTTTGTTCTGTTCGGCCCGTTTGCTCTCCACCGTGCCGATCAGCTCACGCCGGGTTTCGTCCAGGTTGAGCAGAGCGTCCACATCCGCGTGATCGCCCTTGTTTTGTATAGCGGATTTGACGATATCGGGATTTTCGCGTACAAATTTGAGGTCCAGCATGATCGTAAAGCCTTTCTTGATAGCGGTAAACGGACTATTGTCCCTTGAAACGCAGCATAACAGAGATGGTAAACAAGAGAATGCGAAAGTCCATTCTCAGGGACATATTTTCGATATAATAGAGATCGTAATCGAGTTTCTCTTTGACGTTTTCGATGGTGGTATCGTATTCGCCCTTGACCTGAGCCCAGCCGGTGATGCCGGGTTTGACTTTGAGGCGTCGGGTGTAGAACGGGTATTCCCGTTTGAGTTTGTCGACAAAATAGGGTCGTTCGGGCCGGGGGCCCACGAGACTCATGTCGCCATAGAGAACATTCAGGAGTTGTGGGAATTCATCCAGACGGGTTTTGCGCAACATGCGACCCACCCGGGTGATGCGGGGGTCTTTTTGTCCGGCCCAGACCGGCCCTGTCAATTTTTCCGCGTTTTTCACCATGGTGCGAAATTTGTAGATGGTAAAGATATGTCCATCCTTGCCCACCCGTTTTTGTTTGAAAAAGACCGGTCCGCTGCTGTCGATTTTGATCAACAGTGCGGTCAACAGCAGAATCGGGGACATGATTGCCAGCATGAGCAGTGAAAAGGTGGTATCCAGCAGTCGTTTGGTTCGCTTTTCCCAGGGAGGCATGAGCTGGGGCTGGATATCGATCAGCGGGAATCCATAGATCTGCTGGGTCCGCGCCTGTCCCATGACGATATCATACATGTCCGGTTCGATTTTGATCTGCACCGGCAGATCCTGCACCTGGGCGATGATGTTGAGCACCTTTTTATGTGCCATCTTTCCTGGAGAGAGGATGACGTGTTCGATTTTTTTTGACGGCACCAGTCCGGGAAGCTGGTCGAGAGATGCCAGAACCCTCTCGTCCGATTTTTTGTCGCGGTCCGAATCGAGGCTGATAAATCCGAGCAGGCGATAGCCGAGTGCGGGATATTTTTTGATTTTTTCTCCCAGTTTCCGGGCACTGGTGTTCCAGCCGACGATCACCGTGTTGCGCGCACCGATACCCGCTTGCAGCAATTTGCGTTGAATGGTGTGCAACACCAGCCGGCCACCGCCCACAAACACGATCATCAGGGCGAAATAACTGAGGATCATCATCCGGCCGAAGGTGGGCGGATGGGTGAGATCCTGTTCGGGTTCAAAGGTGGCGACAAAAATCAATACGATGCCGAACGCGACCGATTTAAACACTGTTATGAGTTCATCAAAGCGGGATTTGGTATACCAAGACTGGTACACTCCCAGAAAAACAAACAGCAAGGCCCAGACCACATAGATCAACATGGAGATACGCAGTAACATGGTAAATTCGCTGGCCACGAACAGATTGAGCTGGCTTCTCAGATGAACAAGCGCGAAAAAGGCCAGATTGATCGTGATCAGGTCGGTGACCGCGAGGAGAAGTTTTTCGATGGGTTTGGGCATGAGCTTCAGAGTTAGTTTCGTTTACTGCGTTGCCAAGTCGGTTTTTGCAGACGAAAGAGAAATCGGCAAAATCCCACTCCCAGTGCCAGATTGACAGCTGTGAGATAATAGGGATAGAGAATGAATGAGGGCAGTGAAAAGGATTTTTCTGCCAGATAGCCAATCAACGCTACCATATAAAATATCAATTGAGCGATAAATATCCAGTAATAAAAGGGATGATCGAGCAAAAAAGTACTGCTGATCAGGGTGATGAACAGCAGAAAGGGGACCAACCAGCGGATGATTTTATGCGACCAAAGCCCGAATGCGACAAATCCCTTTTTGGGATGAAGGAGATCGGCGATCAACGGCAAGACCTCAAAGTTGGCGGCACCGATACGAGCTTTGCGCTTGAATTCGCTTCTGATATCTCCGGAGGTAACTTCTCGCGCCATGGCATCTGCCTCATAGACCATGTCATAACCTTGTTGCACCACTCGCATGGCGATAAGAAAATCGTCATTGACCATACGATCGCCAGGTAGAGGGTGAAAGAGATGTTTGCGAACCACATAGATGCCACCGCTGGCACCAAAGACCGTACGGATGTCACCTTCGAGTTGTTTGATTCGGTTTTCGTACTGCCAGTATTGAGCTTCTCCTTTTTCGGCTGACGGATTTTCTCGATCGATCAACAGCAGGTTGCCACAAACTCCACCGATCCGAGGATTGGAGAGATGGCGGACTAATTTTTGTATTGCATCGGGGCGGTACAGGGTGTTGGCATCGGAAAAGCAGATGATTTCTCCTTTTGCCCGGGGAACGATCCGATTGAGGACGTTGGCCTTACCGGACCGCCTGGCGAAGGAGACGACCTGAACCTCCTCACTCTGTTTGAGGATCTCAGCTGTGGCATCGCTGCAGCCATCGGTGCCAAAGATAAACTCGATGCGATCTCGCGGATAATCGATCTCGGTACAGTTTCGAATCTTGTCGGCGATCACATCCTCTTCGTTATACGCCGATATGACCATGGATACCAGCGGGACATGGTCCTCTGGAACGGATCGGTTTTTACGTTGTGCCTGATGCCAGATGAGCAGGATGAGATAATATCCAAAATAGGTATAGGCGATCAGGAAGGCACTGATCCAAAATCCGATAAGGGGAAGCATCCACAGTCCTTGGTTAGCAGTTTATCGTAGATTCGGCCGATTTGCTTGGCAATCGACTTCCAGGAATACTCTTGTTTGCTGTGAATATACGCGTATTCTCCCATTTTTTCAAGTGCTTCGATATTTTGCAGGGCTCTAATTAATGTTTGGGCAAGATCATCACTATCCTCAGCCTTACATAGAAAACCGTTTTTTCCGGACTGGACCACTTCGATCAACCCACCGACGCTCGATGCAATCACAGGTCTCTTAGCTCCGAATGCCAGATAAAGAATACCACTTTGATAAATTTGACGATAAGGGAGTGTTACGATATCTGCTGCTGCCAGATAGAGAGATAATTGTCCAATGGGTATGTAGCGAATATCCGTCAGAACTGAATCTTTGAGATTCAGTTCATCGATTTGCTTCTGGTAGATGTTGAAATTTTCCTTTTCCTCCCCGGCGATAATGAGAAAAATGTCCGATAATTGGGGTTTTGCTTTGGCTACCGCTTTGAGTAACAGATCTAGACCTTTATAGTGACGAATATAGCCCATAAACAAAGCAACACGTTTGTGAGAAGGAATCCCCAGTTGATTGCGCGCATCTTTTTTAGCGGGAATATGATTGGTCAGGTGAGAATATTCACCATGCGGAATTACCGATATTTTTTTTGGATTGGTGTTGAACTGATCTAAGAGAATTTTTCGATTGTTTTCAGCGTGCGCAATGATGTGATCAAATTGATGGTAGAGACGGTATAGAGATGATGTGACTTTTCCGCGTTCAAAATGCATCACGTCGTGAGCCGAAAGGATAAATTTTATCCCGCGTTTTTGGAAATATCGAAGCAATACAGTTTCTATCGCGGGTATCTTGATTTCATGCCAGTGAACCAGATCAGGATGATATTTGTGAATACAACGAGAAAGGCGGATCAAAGAAAGAAGATAGAGCCCTCCTTTTTTCCAGAATGACTGCACGCGATAATGGGGCTTAAGAATGGGATGGACCGGGAAGATCATTTTTGAGAATAGCTCGTTTTCCCGGGTGGTCACAAGCTCAATATTTCTATCCAGTTGTTTGAGCGCTGTGGTGAGAAAATAGATAAAATGAGAAATCCCGCCCCGTCCGCTAATATCGAATTGGATGATTTTTTTGGCTTTTGTGGTTTTGTGCTGTTTCGATTTTGAGTTAAAAGGGTTCTTGATATACCATTTAAAAATCGTTGCATAACGATGCATGTCCCTTTGAAATTGTTTTTTTTTGACCGAATCAGAAGGATAGGTCAGAGAACCGGCTGTGTTGATCAAGAGTCGCAGTACAACACCTGCAAAGAGCAGAAACTCGACCAGTGTACAATAAAGAGATCCGTGATATTTTTTGACATAGCGTATATGGCTTTTGTGCAGTTCGAGGAACATTGAAATAGAGTTTTGACGTGTACTCTGTTCACCCAGATGGATAATGTGGGCATTCGGATAAAAGTAATTTTTGAATCCGGCTCTCTGAGCCCGATAACACCAATCTGTTTCTTCGGAATACATGAAAAAGCGATCATCCATTGGACCAATTTGGTTGATGACCGATCGTGAGACCATCATAAAGGCGCCTAGAATGACATCCACCGTTTTAACGGTTTGATAATCAAAATGAGTCATGAAAACCTGACCAAAAGCCGGGATTCGAGGAAAGATCCGATAGAGATAGAAATTTTCAGAGATGAAATTGCGCAGATTGGGGAATCCCCGACAGGAGGGTTGTATAGAGCCATCTAGATTGAGAACTTTGCAGCCAACAAATCCAGCATCCGGAGTGTTTCGCAGAAAATTTACTGTAGAATCTAGAGTTGATTTAAATAAAATGGTGTCCGAATTTAAAATCAGTAAAAGTTCACTGGTGCTCTGATGTACAAATTGATTGACGGCGCCAGCATAGCCAAGATTCTTTTTGTTGGCAATCAGATTAACCTCTGGATATCGCAACCGTACCTGTTCTATGGATCCGTCATGAGATGCATTATCGACAACCCAGACTTCAAGGGGATGGTTGTATTCGTTTTGATATATAGAATCCAGGCAATTTAAAAGTTCATTGCAAGTGTTGTAATTGATGATGCCAATAGCGAGACTCTTTTCGGTCTTTTGGGGAGTTTTTTCAGAGCTATGCAAAAATTTAATGTCAGTATTCATCTTTTACTACCCTTCCTGACCAGAATTAGCTTTTCTGAACAGATTAGAGAGAGATTGGCTTAAAAAGATCCACTCTTTTCTGGAAAATAAACAGTAAAGAGTGACCAAATAAACAATAAAAAAAACGATAGCAGGAATTTTTACCCATTGAATTGATAGAATGAGAAGGATAAAAAAGATGGTTATGATACCTATGTTTTTCGGCATTGGATTGGGGTGTAAACGACGAGTAGAACGCAGAGAAAGGCCTGTTAATAAGAGTATTCCAATCAAATTGACCAATAATTTGGCCCAGGCTGCGCCAATAGCGCCGTATTGGGATGTCAGAAATCCCTGGAAAACCAGGGCTATCAACAGAAGCATGCCAACGAAAAGTGTATTGGTTTTTTGCCGGTTTTGGGAATTGTTAAAATCGACGAGAAAAAATATTAGAAAAGAAAGGCACTGACTCCAGAGGAGCAGTTGAAAAGGGTGTATCGCCTGGCTATATTCTTCTCCATAGAGAAAGAGAAAAATCGGCTTTCCGATGAGCATCCCTCCTACACCGATAGTGATGCCAATAAACAAGAGGACCTTAGACCCTATAGTAAAAAGGTTCTTGAGGGATGCGTGGGAATCCTCAAGACTTTGGGACATCAGCGGATAAAGGGTTGTTGTGACGGCAATGGGAATAAAGATAAGGGGCGTTGTCAATCTAAATGCACTTGAATACAATCCCACGACAGTATCCCCCCAGAAGACTTTTAGAAATAATATATCCAACCGTTCGTTAATCATTTTAAGTCCAAGGTATAAAAATAGAGGAGATGATTCTCTGAGGAGCCAGAAAAACATCTCTTTTTCAAACCGGAAGCGAAGATGGATTTTTTGTCTAAAGGTAACAAGGGTCAGAATGATTCCCGGTATATTGGCTAACACATATCCCCACAGGATAAGCAAAGGGCTGGCTTTTAAGGCAATCAATATCAATACCACGGTGGTTTGACAGATAGCATCCACCCAGTGGAAGAGAACCGGATATGTCATCTCCATGTCTGCATAAAACACCGATTCCAGGGAGATTCTGACTGTATTGGTCTTAGTGGAAAAGATGATGGTGAGAGACAGAATGGCGATAGCTTGGATCTGGTGGGTGTGATCGAAAACCATCAGTGCATAGCCTGAGGCCAGACCAATAGCACAGAGTGCCAAAAAAAATTTAAGAGCGAAGGCGTGGCTGATAATGGGTTCAGCCTTTGAACGATTGCGTGATATTTCCCGGATCAATATTGGTTGCATACCAAAATCGGAGAGCAAACCAAAAAAGCCGATAAATATGAGGGCAAACGAAAAGATACCAAACAGTTCCTTGTCCCAATAGCGGGCGAGAAAAACGACGGTTACTGTATTGAGTAGCAATGCTCCGATTCGCCCGGAAAAGATTGCCAGAGAATTTTTTGTAATTTTTTGCAGAGTACTCAATGCAGCTTTCCATGAATTGTGACTCTCTAACCGTTATGGAACTCTTTAGGGACGGATAGGGAGCGGATATTTTTTCGTTTACAGGCGTTCATGATTCCAATAGCGATTGCGATAATCAACAGAGAATCTTTTTGTATGAATTGAGGAGAGGTCATGGAAACTAAAAGCATACCGATAAGAACCGCCAGAAAACCCAAAAAGATTGCTCTCAGGAATGGATCCACTGAATTTTTTTGAAAACGAAATCCCATTTTTATGGATTTGATATAAAAAGCCAAAAAAGAAAGGAGGCCAAAGATACCGAGTTTGAAAAAGATATATAGATATCCATTATGCACATACCAGGTTGGCATTTCTCTGGGAATGGGGGAGATAAAACTGTATGTCATCCCCAATCCGTAACCCACGATGGGGTTGTGCTTGATTAAATTCCAGACTGTTTGGGTCTCCACAATTCGTCCTATCACAGAGGCATCTTTTATCGATTCACCGATTGATGTAAATCGTTCGGCAACAGCCTGGATGATCAATTCACCAAAATTGCCAAAATATAGCTGGAGGATGAGCCAGAGTACGGCAAAGAGTAGGGCTATTTGGATGAGCAGTCGTTTTTTTATCGGTTTAGCGGCGAGGAGGAATAAAATCATCAATGAGAAAAGTGCCCCAACCCAATAACCGCGCGAAAATGTGACAAATAGTGCGCTGCTGAAAAGAACAATTGTCAGAAGCAGTAAAAAACGAATCCAAAGAGCCTTAAAATGAATAAACAGTGCAAATGAAATGGTGAGCATGGCAAAAAGAAAGGGTTCATTGGCTGTTTTGCGAAAACTGGTGATCTGCCAAAAGTATTCTATATCTTGCAGAGCGCGAATATACATCCAAACATTATTGATAGCGATATAGAAACCGATCGCGAATAAAATAGCGATCAGAATCAGTATGGATTTTCGATCACTCTGGTCGGCGATGACAAATATCAACAAAAGGGTGAAAAAGGGTGCAAATTCTCTGGCCCATTTAAAAATGTTGACATCATTCAACAAAGCGGGTATAATGGATAAAGAAGCGATGATCAGAAAAATGAAAAGCCAGGCATCGTTTTGGCTGTGTACAAATTTTTGATGGTTCAAGAGCTTGGTTTTAAAAGACCAAACCGAAATGGTCAGGACCAAAACAAACGCCGTGGCCACTTCGATCAGATTGAGTTCTTCTGTCGATTGGATGATAAAGATATGAAGCAAGGCCGTAAGATAGATACCGAGTCTGGGGTTTTGGACTAAAAGTAAAAAGCCCAGCAGACCAAACAGTACCACCGGTAACAGGATACCGAATTTTATGGTCGCCAGGATTGTGAAAAGATCGAGAACGATAAAAGCAGCCAGAAAGGAACGATGACTTAGCCAATCGCTATATGGAAATTGGGTAGTGTTAACGATCATGCGATTCATTTTTGATCCTTGATCGTATCAGGAATGCGTTCTTTTTTTTAGACGGACTTTGCGTAAAAATTGATTCCAGTCATCCAAAAGAACGTTTTTTATTTCTAAAAGCTTCGAGGCTCCCTCCGGATCCTTTTGCTGATAAACCTGCAGATATTCAAGTGTCCAGATATAGGCGATGCTCAGTAAAAGAATACTGAATCCGGCCAGGAGGACGATAAGTGACCGTTTAGGTGCAGACTTTTTTGTGGGGATATTGGCTGGATCGAGAACCTGTACTGTTGGTGTGTCTCTGGCTTCCTGAATTTTTGCCTGCTCGTATTCAGGCAATAAAAATGTCAACAACTTGTTTTGCAGTTTGACTTCACGCAAAAGACGGGTATATTGTAATCCTAATTCTGGCATTTGGTAAAATGGTGCGATGATATCGGCATCTGTAGCGGTAGAATCGATAGTGCTAAGGGATATACTGGATCCTTTGAGCAACTCATTATATTTTTGTTGCAGATTATAGAGTTCATTTTTGGCTCGCTCTAACTGAGGATGGTCAGCATCAATATAGCGGCGCAGTAAATCGACTTCCACATCTTTTTGAATTACTCTGGATTTGATGTCTGCCATCACATCGATCATTGCTTCGGTTTGCTCAGGAAGCGCGATCAGTCCATATTTTTCGCCAAATTTTTTCATGGCTTCTTCGGCTGCTTTGAGATCGCGAAGATTTTGTTCGTAGCGTTTTTCTATAAATTTTCGCGTGTTGCGTGCTTTTTCCATCTTGATTCGCTTGTTAACACTATCCAATGCCGAGATGAAAAAAGAAGACAGGTCGCGAGCTAGAAGTTTTGTGTTTTGAACATTTTCGTCATCCGGGATAAAGGGAGTTGAGGCTTTTGCTGTTAATGTTAAGGTTCCTTCTTCATTGATTTTAAATGTGACACGATTGCGAAGAATTTTTATGGCCTCTTCGATATCCTCCACATCAAATCGCTGCATAAGATCAAAGCGATCGATAGCTGCCTTTATTACAGTACGGCTGTTGACAATAGCCAAAAACAAGTTTGACTCTTCTGATCCCATGCCGGTGATTCCTGACAGGCCGCCAATCGGTACATTTTCAAGCAAAGAAGAGAGACCCAGAGGGCTCTGGTCCTCCACAGGAGGGAGTATAACGGTAGAACTGGTAAATGTCAGGGGCAACAAGAGTGTGATAAAAGCCGTGACCATGCAGACGATGATGAAATTCCTGATCAATGTTTTCCGCCATCGGATCAAGGCAAATAAATAGTCGACCGGTTTTTTTGTTTGGACTTTCATAACTGCGCCAACCTTTTGCTTGAGCAAGACCTTTAACTCCGGATTGAATAGAGACCCCGGAGGGAGATTTTTAAGTTTTTATTATACTAAAAAGCTCTATTAAAGTCAATTTTTTAAATCAGGCTAGTGAGCAGGTAATTGGACTGTTAAAAAGTAATACAGAAAATGTTTATTCGGAGAGAGCCCCTCACTCAAGAACGGAAATCGGCAGTAGCCTGTGGTTTTGTGTCGGAATAGCGATGCTGTTTTTAAGCACCGGCAGGGCTATATTTTCTCTTTTAAGGAGATTCCAAAATGAAAGGCGGAGAGAGTCTGTTTGTTGGCTATAGAAGAGCAGTTCATCTACTCTGTCACCATCTATATCCAGGATCTGCAGGTTGTCGGGATGTTTACTCGAAACATTATTCAACATGACAGAACGGTCATGGATTTGCCGCAATCGAGCTCTTATAAATCCAAGATCTAAATAGTGCCATTCTTGAGTCGGATTGGAGTTGAGCAGAAGTATTTCGTGTGCCGGATCGGGGTCCAGATTTCCAGTTTTTATTTGCTCTATCAAACCAGTATCTTCAGTAGATATCCAGATGGTTTGTCCTTTTTGCTGCAATTCTGATGGATCTTCAAAAAAGGAAAGCCATGCTTTTGGACCGGAAGTCACAAAAGCAACGATTAAATCATCATCTCTATCTCCATCAAAATCTTCGACAGCTAAAAGCGAGGGATAAAAGTTTGCTCGTTTGTATTCTCGATGCACTATAATGTGCAGGTCATTATCCTTAAACCCTGTTACTGTGACAATTTTTCTTGATTTGTCGATCGTATTCTGAACGATCAACAAAAGATTATCTGATCCCGTTACAGAAAAATCGCAGGCGCTCATAGAAAGAATCGTTTCATCTTGAAATGGAAAATGTTTTTGTCCAGACTCTTCGCTGTTCACAAGGAGTGATGGACGCTTTGTATTCTCATGCTGATAAAGCAGGAGCTGACGACCTCCTTTGTGGAGAAAGTGCCCAAAAGCGAGTATCGCTTTTTCAGAAAATGTATCAATTTTTATTCTCTGCGACATTATTTTGGATTTTGTGTTGTCTTGATCTCGAGGGTCCACTGTGTAGAGGGAGTCATCATCTGCCTTTAATAAAATACTCGATGATTCCTGTAAGGTATTTTCCAGAGCTTTTGCCCATTGTTCCCCGCGCAACCAATTTTTTTTCAGATCATTGTTTAGATAGTCATTCCATGCATAGAACCACAATCCGTCGATTTTTAAATGCCGTAAAAATCGGATCAGTCGTTTCAGATCATTTCTATTGGGATAGTCAGGATGGTCAGGATCCCGTCCTTTTAAACCGGGAATAAGGGCGTGGAGTTTCCACTCATTATCGGATCGCCAACTTCGTTTGTCTCCATAGTGGACAAAGTCAGAGTCGCGTGCAGCTCGGATCCAACTGATCCATCCGCTGCGATTGCTGGGATCGGTTAAATTTTCCCAATCGTGTTTGTAATAATCTATGATTTCCGAATGAGGAATCCAAAGATAGGGTTTGTAATAATCGATCAGCAGCACGTCGCAGGGCCATTGAGTAAAATACCATCTTCCCTGGTAGGTTCCATCTCTAGAGGGAAATCGATCCTCATCGACGATGAATTGTCGATCGCGGGGATCATCGGCTTCGAGGATGCGGCCGTCCCAATTGATCCAATGGTATTTGATATGTCTGAATCCATTTCCTCGGGGAGGAGGGGGCTCTTCGGTTCCCAGTGCGCAGACGATATCGGGAGAGATGTCTCCATAGATCGAATGATCATCGCCGATCGTCTTTTTTAACACATCGATTAGCTTGTAATACTCGTGCAGATCATACCCATTTTCATTGGGTTCGTCAAAAGCATACCAGCCGGCAATGACTCCGCGGTCTGAAGCAGGATCGTGATCCCACTGGATTAGCGCTTCTATAAAATTTTTCAGAGAGGTCACATTGAGATAATGATTTTTCCAGGCATGTCGATGGTCGAGGTGAATGGCTTGTTCATTATGAGATGGGTCGATATCGACAAACATTTCATATAGTGTCCCGATGATGATCTGGAGATGAGCATCGGGATTCTGTCGGTTAAAGCGAGCGATCGGTTCGAGGACGTGATCGATCCATTCTTCCGGGTCGCGATCCCACCAGGTTCCATAGACATGGACCATGTTACAAGCTTCTCTGCCTCCGGGAACACCACGCCAGATGACATTCAGGGTCCTCTGAGAAATATCCCGAGTTTTTGTCCCTTTCCAGTCATGAATCGAAAACATCCCAACAGGAAATCGTTTTTGCCATGCTGTGTCAACAGGGGGTGGGTTTTCTGCCTGAGCAAGGAGGCAAATGGACAGAGTGCAGAAAAAAAGACCCCATATGAACCGATCTATTTTCATAGTGAGCACCTGATAGAAGTTCTGGTTCATCGACTCTATCCCGTCGGTGAACCAGAACGAGAAATTTATTTAGCGTTGGGTTGGTTTATACCCGGGTTTTTCTCACCAGCAACACCACCAGCCCGGTAAAGATCGCCAGGGAGACGATATCTCCGGTGATACCCGGCCACTCGAGTCCGATGCCTTCGGGTCGTCCGGCCATAAAGGCATAGGCGGCGATAAGCACACCGATGATGCCCTCGCCGGCGATGAGTCCGGATCCAAACAAGACGCCTTGTTCTTTCCGTTTTCCGGCGATTTCATCGTTACGGCTGCGCTTTTGCACAAAGTGACTGAGCACTCCGCCCACGAACACGGGGGTCATGGTGGAGAGGGGGAGATAGATTCCCACCGCAAAGGGCAGAGAGGGAATACCGAGCAGTTCGGCCATGCCGGCAAAGGCGGCGCCGGTGAGTACCAGTCCCCAGGGCAGGTCGGCCTGCAGGACCCCTTCGATGACCGTTTTCATCAACGTGGCCTGGGGGGCGGGCAGTTCGGTGGAGCCGAAGGAAAAGGCCTGCCCCAGCAGCCATACGGCCGCGGCAATAAAAAAGGCCGAGGTGACCGAGCCGATGAGTTCGGCGGTCTGCTGTTTGCGCGGGGTGGCGCCGATGATGTATCCGGATTTCAGATCCTGTGAGATGTCTCCGGCGATGGAGGCGGACACCGCCACCACCGTACCCACCGTGAGAGCGGCGGCTTTACCAAAGTCGTCGGTCCAGCCCAGCGCATAGAACAGCAGACTGGTGCCCAGCAGGGTGACGATGGTCATGCCCGAGGTGGGATTGGAGGAGACACCCACCATACCGACGATGCGGGAGGAGACGGTGACGAACATAAAGGCAAAGATGGCGATACAGACCGCGCCGATCACGCGGGTGAGGATGGTGGAGCCGATGCCCAGCACATGCGGAGTGGCGATGATGACCAGCGAGACCACCGCGGCGCCGACAACCACCACGATCATGGGCAGGTCGTGATCGGTGCGAATGGGTCGGGCAACAGAGGTGCTGGATTTTCTGAACAACTCGTTGAATCCCACCTTGAGCGAGTCGAACATGGTGGGTATCGATTTGATTACCGTAATGATACCGGCAAAGGCCACCGCGCCGGCACCGATGTAGCGGATATAGCGCGTCCAGATATCGTGCGCCGACATGTCCCGGATAAGCATGCTGGTTTCCGGAAAGAGCGGTGAGGTGAGTTGGTTTCCGAAATGTTCGATAAGGGGAATGATGCCGATCCAGGACAAGAGTCCGCCGGCCACCATGATGGCCGAGATGCGGTAGCCGAGAATGTATCCCACACCGAGGAGGGCCGGGCCGGCCTCCAGACCCAGTTCCGCCTTGCGCAGTACGGGCAGTTTTACGGAAAGGCCTTCAGGCCAGGCCTTGAGAAATCCGGTAAAGAATTTATAGATCGCTCCCACGCCGAGTCCGAGAAAGACGTTTTGTGCCCGAGCCCCCCCGGCGTCGGCTGCGATCAGCACCTGCGCGGCGGCCGTGCCTTCCGGATAGGGCAGGGTGGCGTGTTCCTTGA
>CAYPUH010000003.1:30088-30670 GCA_964413725.1 uncultured Cytophagia bacterium | reverse complement strand
CGCAGGGGAATCATAAACAGAACGCCAAGGATACCTCCCAGCATGGCGAGAACACCGATTTGCAGCAGACCGGGGTCGAATCCCCACAGAAACAGGGCGGGAATGGTAAAGATGATCCCGGACGCCAGCGAAGAACTGGCCGACCCCGTGGTCTGGGCGATGTTCTGTTCGAGAATGTTCGATGGGCCAAAGAGGGGTTTCAGCAGTCGAAACGATGCCACTGCCACGATGGCCAGGGGGATGGCGGTGCTGATGGTCAGACCGACGCGGAGTCCCAGATAGGCATTGGCCGATCCGAAGATGATGCCAAAGATAATCCCCGCGATAACCGCTTTCAGGGTAAAGTCCTTGAGTTCGGTTTCCGGTGCAACATAGGGCTTGAATTCAGCCATGGCAGGCCCTTTCTCTGTTCGTGCTCGAATGGTTTGATGGGACAACGGACATGTACGATTGAGACAACATACGTAATATCAAAACATTTCGCAAGGTTGATTTCAGGGAATGAAAAAAGTCCCCCGGAGGGTCAGAACTGCAGGATGGGTAAGCTGAAAAAAGACATCTCACGCAAAGGCGCCAGGAACA
>CAYPUH010000003.1:0-29988 GCA_964413725.1 uncultured Cytophagia bacterium | reverse complement strand
TAAAGAAAAAAATTCCACGCAAAGGCGCAAAGAGCGCAACGAACGCAAAAAAAGACAAAAAAAATAATCTCGCACAAAGGCACAGAGACCACCAAGAAAGAAAGTTCAAAAAAGAAAAACAAGTAAATCAAATCATAAAATGTCTCATGCAAAGGCGCCAGGAACATAAAGAAATAAATTTCACGCAAAGGCGCCAGGAACATAAAGAAAAAAATTCCACGCAAAGGCGCAAAGAGCGCAACGAACGCAAAAAAAGATAAAATAATAATCTCGCACAAAGGCAGAGATCACCAAGAAAAAAAAGGTCAAAAAAGAAATACATCAAACAAATCATAAAATGTCTCACGCAAAGGCGCCAGGGACGCCACGAACGCAAAGAAAAACAAAAAAATTAATCTCGCACAACGGCACCCGGAATACAACGAAACGAAAATATAATATCCTGTCTTCTGGCAGGTTGGTGTCAGAAACCGGAGCAAAGAGTCATGCTGAAATCAGGGTTATAAGCCAGGCTCCGGGAGGCATTCTCTCACATATTTATTCTCACATTTTCTCTCTCACTGTTTTTCACTCACTGTCTTTGTCTGATGTACTTTAACAGATTGTATTTTAACCTCTTTGCCGTCTGAGGGTTGAGCTGAGCGACCTAGATTTGTATTGCATTTTTAAGCTTGAACAGCTATATTTTAAGTTCAAATTTCATGCCCGGACGGCAGGAGTCATGATAACGGGTATAAGACCTTTAGATGACATGTTGAACAGCATGTACCGATAGCGAAGGGTTGTTTTGTACAATGTCCATCCGGGATAATCTTTGCCGAATAGAGGACGAGATCGACGCGGCCTGCGCACGTGTGGGGCGGGATCCGGATGAGGTGCATGTGGTCGCTGTCAGTAAAACCGTCGGCGTCGCCCAGATCCGCGAGGCCTTGTCTGCCGGTGTCCGGATCATCGGCGAGAATCGTGTACAGGAGGCCTGGAAAAAGGCACAGGAAATCGGGACGGATGCTGAATGGCATCTGGTGGGTCATCTTCAGACCAACAAGGTGAAACGAACCCTGGAATTTGTCGATGTGATCGAGTCAGTGGACTCTTTGCATCTGGCCGATGAACTGGAAAAACGGGCGGAACAGCTGAACCGCTCTGTTCGTATTTTTGTCCAGGTCAACACCTCGGGTGAAGAATCGAAATTTGGTATCGACCCGGCCAAGACCCTTGAATTCGTTCACCAGCTCTCAGAGTACAAGCGACTCAATGTCTGTGGTTTGATGACCATCGGTGCGTTTGTTTCGGACACGAACCGGATACGTGCATGCTTTCAGGCATTACACCGCCTGAGTGATCGAATCCGGTCTGCCAATGGTGCTCCTGAGATGAACGCTTTGTCCATGGGAATGACCAACGATTATCCGATTGCGATCGAAGAGGGGGCGACTCATATACGAATTGGAAGAGCATTGTTTGGAGAGAGGAAAACCATCTGATTATGTTTGTCATTGGAAATTTCTTTGCTGCCGTGGCTCAGGTTTTGCATCTGGCCATCACGATCTATATGTGGATCATCATCGCCCGTGTGGTGGTGTCCTGGCTTGCTGTCGATCCGTACAATTCGATTGTACAGTTTTTATATCAGGCCACCGAGCCGGTTCTGATGCGGGTACGCGGACTGTTACCCCCCATGGCGGGTCTGGATCTGTCTCCGGTGATCGTGATTTTTGTTTTGATTTTTCTCGATCGATTTTTGGTGACCACGTTGTCTCAAATGGCGACGTATTAGGCACGAGTGTATCGTTTCGAAGGGGATCGTCGTAGCCCCTCCTTTGGCATCCCTCCGCAAGAGCGTTCCAGGGCGAGGGAAAAGAGGATGTATCATTAGAGTCGGTTGCCGTTGCCGACAGGGAAAAGACTAGGGAGACCTATCGTGAAGTTGACTCCGTTAGACATCCGTAAACAGGAATTTAAAAAGTCCATGCGTGGCTATGATGCGGATGAGGTCGACGCGTTTTTGAGTATGGTTGCTGATGAGCTCGAATTGTTGATCCGGGAGAAAAATCAGGTCAATGACGAACTGATCAAGCTGCGCACTCAGCTCAAAGACTATCAGCAGGTTGAGCAGACACTTCGGGACACACTGATGAAAGCACAAAACACTGTTGAGGAGTCGCGTGCCAATTCGCGTCGAGAGGCTGAAATCATCATTCATGAGGCTGAACTCCAGGCGGAGCATATTGTCAAAGACGCCAAAGAGTCCCTAAAAGATCTCAAAAATGAAATTTACATGCTCCAGGTACAAAAAGAGTCATTTGCGAAGCGGTTGAAACACCTTTTGGAATCACAGATTGAATTGTTACAGGTCCTCGATTTTGATGATGTGAACATGGACTTTCAAGAGTCTCAATCGGCGGATTCCGAGCACCAGGACACCGAGGACTACCGGTCGGAACCCCGGATCATTCGGGATAATAGCCGGTCACAAGAGTCGTCATCCAGACCGTCCGACGATCAGGATTCACTTTCTGATCAGGTGATCATGTAGCACCCACGTCAGTCAGGCAATGATTGGTTCTGGATCCCTAGGGACAATTCGAATACAATCCTGAACCCGTGAGGTTGTGGAGGAGGATGCATGAGAGTATACGTTTTGATGGGCATGTTGGGTTTAATCGTTGCAGGATGTGGTGGTCAGATGGTTCCGTTCCGTCCTTTAGAGTTGATTGAAAACCAGACGGTGATCGTTTCCATGAATGATGGAGAGCAGGTCGAGGGCACCCTGGTCAAAGCCGAGTCTGACGCCCTGGTCATTCGCGATGAAACCGGTCAGGCCTGGAAGGCGCCCACTGCTGCTATCGTTTCGATCCGGGGACCGGAGCCGGTACTGGATGGCAGTGGCGAGGCGATTTCGGAATCGGAAATCGCCTCTGTACAGCAATCCAGCAACGCCACGTTGTTTGCGCTCAGCGGGGCTGCCATTTCCGGTTTGACCAGCTTTTTTGCGGCCAGCATGGCATCCCGTCCTCTGGAAGAAGACAGCCGTGACCCTGTGGTCTATGGAGGTACGGCTTTGGGTACCTTGCTGGGGACCTATTGGTTCTATCAGATAGGTCAAAGCAAAGATCGTGAGATGGCGATCGAGACCATCCGGGAAGAACGTCGGCAACAATATGAAGAAGAGATTTTTCAGGAAGAGAAGCGAAAGAATCAGATCCAGTCGCAAATCAAGCAGTTGCGCCAACAGATCCAGGAAAGCGAAGAGGAAAGTAAGGAGCAGGATTGAGCTTGTCTTTGAAAGAACAGATATTAGCCGCGGCAGAGGCCATCCGATCCTGTACGTCGCGTGAATTTGATATCGGCATCATACTGGGAACGGGTCTGGGAGATCTGGCGGACCGGATCGAATCCCCGGTGGTCATCCCCTACGAAGACATACCCCATTTCCCCGAATCCACAGTGGCGTTCCATGCCGGACGTCTGGTCTGTGGGGAGTTGGCAGGCCGGTCGGTGCTGGTGATGCAGGGCCGGTTTCATTATTACGAAGGCTATGCCATGTCGCATATCACCCTGCCCATCAGGGTGATGTCTGAGCTGGGCATTGAATCACTCCTGATTACCAACGCGGCCGGGGGGATTGTTCCGGATCTCACTCCCGGCTCGGTGTCATTGATCCGGGATCATATCAATCTGATGGGAGACAATCCTCTGATCGGCCCGCACGAACCCTATCTCGGGGAACGATTTCCGGATATGAGCGATCCCTATGACCCGGAATATCGCTCGTTGGTGCAAGAGGTGGCTGGAGAGCTGGATATCCCGGTGCGGGAGACGGTCTATGCCGCCATCAGCGGGCCCACCTTTGAGACGCCGGCAGAGATCAGAATGCTGCAACTGTGCGGGGCGGAATCTGTGGGCATGTCGGTGATACCCGAGGTTCTGGTGGCCCGCCAGCTCAAGATGCGGGTATTGGCCTTGTCCATTATCACGGATCAGTCGTTACCGACAGAGATGCAGCCGATCAGCCATAAAGAGGTGTCGCAGGTGGCCAAAATCGTTGGGCCCACACTGCAAAAACTGGTAATCCATCTGCTTGAGAGAATAGACCTATGAACCCTGTGGGAATCATCGGTGGCTCCGGCCTGTATGATATGGATCTCGACAATCGACGCACCTTCGAGGTGGATACCCCGTTCGGCCCTCCCTCCGATGACCTGGTGTCTGGAGAGCTGAATGGCCGTGAGGTGATCTTTCTCGCCCGTCATGGTAAGGGCCATCGGTTGTTGCCGTCGGAGCTCAACAATCGAGCCAATATCTTTGCCTTGAAGACACAGGGAGTGGAGCGGATACTCTCGGTCAGTGCGGTGGGTTCGTTTCGTAAAGAGTTGAAACCGGGAGACATTGTGCTGGTGGATCAGTTTGTCGACCGGACCAATCAGGCCCGACCCAATACCTTTTTCGGTGACGGAATTGTCGCTCACATTCAATTTGCCCATCCCACCTGTGCCGATCTGAGGAGTGATCTGGAAACCGCCGCCGAAACGGTGGATGTGCGGGTGGTCAATGGTGGAACGTATCTCAACATGGAAGGGCCGGCATTTTCAACCCTGTCGGAATCCCTGCTTTATCGCAGTTGGGGGATGGATGTGATCGGCATGACGCAGATGTCCGAAGCCCGTCTGGCACGGGAAGCCGGTATCTGTTACGCCACCCTGGCAATGGTGACCGATTACGATTGCTGGTCCGAACAGGAACTGGGAGAAACCGTATCCGCAGATGCAATCCTCGAGCTGTTTAAAGAAAACGTGGCGCATGCCCGTGAATTGATACAGCGCGTGATTCCCCTTCTGCCGGACTCTAGGAGTTGTGAGTGCGGCCGGTCTCTGGAGAATGCCATCGTCACGCCGCAAGAGACCTGGCCGGCCGAGGCGGTCGATCGTCTGCATCCGATACTGGCACCCTATATAAAGTCTTGAATCCATTTGATGGTGATTGGATGCAGGAATGGATTCCCGCACGGACAAAGATCGTAAGAAGTGAAGGGAAAACGGACAGGTCCGCAGGTTGTGGATGCTGCAATTGTTGTGCATCGATAGAAATAAAGTCAAGACTCTAAAGAGTCATGGGTTATCACCTTAATTGTTGATGAGATGCTATGTACAAGACGTTGCCTGAAAAACTCAAACTCTCTGAGCTGGAAACCGAAATCCTGGACTATTGGACACAAAAGGATGTTTTCCGGAAGAGCATAGACGAACGGGATGAAACAAAGCCGTTTATCTTTTATGAAGGCCCGCCCACCGCAAATGGTCGGCCCGGCATTCATCATGTGATTTCCCGAACCGTCAAGGACGCGGTGTGTCGACTAAAGACCATGCAGGGATACCGCGTTGAGAGAAAAGCCGGCTGGGATACGCATGGCTTGCCCGTGGAGATCGAGGTCGAAAAGCAGCTGGGCCTGGATGGCAAGGAACAGGTGATGGCGTACGGCGTCGACACCTTTAACGCGCAATGCCGGAAAAGTGTCTGGTCCTATAAACAGGAATGGGATGAATTAACCCGTCGCATGGGATATTGGGTGGATCTGGACGATCCCTATATCACCTATACCAACGACTATATTGAAACCGTGTGGTGGATTCTGAAACAGTTCTGGTGCAAAGATCTTATCTACCAGGGCCACAAAATTTTACCGTATTGTCCGCGCTGTGAGACCCCCTTGTCCAGTCACGAGGTATCTCAGGGGTATATGGACGTCAAGGATCCTTCGATTTACGTCAAGGCGCCGATCAGGGGACAGGAGAATACCTTCTTTCTCGTCTGGACCACCACACCATGGACCCTGATCTCCAATGTGGCGTTGGCGCTCAATCCCGAGGTGGATTATGTCAAGGTGGAGCATCAGGGCAGTCACCTGATTCTGGCCGAACAACGGCTTCAGGTTCTCGACGACGAGTATAGCATCCTGGAGACATACAAGGGTAACGAATTGGCCGGTCTGGACTATGAGCCATTTTTCAATTTTCTCGACCCGGATAAACGAGCCTTTTATACCGTTACAGGTGACTTTGTCACCACCACGGATGGTACCGGAATTGTTCACATCGCGCCGGCGTTTGGCGACGACGATTATCAGATCGGGGTGAAAAATGATCTGCCGGTTTTGAATCCCGTCGATCAATCCGGACAGTTTATGGAGCAGGTAACGCCGTGGGCGGGTCAGTTTGTCAAGGATGCGGATCCCGATATCATCCGCACTCTCAAAGAGCGTGGCATTCTCTATAAAACCGAAAAGATCGTTCACAGCTATCCGCATTGCTGGCGGTGTAAAACGCCCCTGCTGTACTATGCCCGAAAGTCATGGTATATCAAAACCACAGCGTTCAAGGATCGTTTGATCGAGAACAATCAAAAAATTCAGTGGTTCCCGCGTGAGGTGGGAACCGGACGGTTTGGTGAATGGTTGGAGAACAACATCGACTGGTCACTTTCCCGCGACCGGTTCTGGGGGACTCCTCTGCCGATCTGGATCTGTTCCGACTGTGGCAAAGAACACTGTATCGGCAGCATTGAAGAGTTGAGAGAACGGGGACAGGGTGTGCCGGAGGAAATAGACCTGCACAAGCCGGTGGTGGATCATATCCTGTTGAGTTGTGATGCCTGCGGGGGCAAGATGGAACGGGTTCCGGAGGTAATCGACTGCTGGTTCGATTCCGGTAGTATGCCCTATGCTCAGTATCACTATCCATTCGAAGAGAAAGAGGCGTTTGAAAAGCGCTTTCCGGCCGATTTTATATCCGAAGGGGTGGACCAAACGAGAGGGTGGTTCTATTCACTGCTGGCGATCAGTACCTTTCTGTTCGACGAGCCAGCCTACAAGACCTGTCTTTCGCTGGAGCTCATCCTGGACAAGGATGGACTCAAGATGTCCAAAAGCCGGGGCAATACCGTCAATCCCTTTCACTTTTTTGAGACTTTGGGTGCAGACGCGTTGCGCTGGTATCTGTTACAGGTGAGTCCGCCCTGGGTCCCCACGCGCTTTGATCCGGAAGGGGTCAAAGAAGTGGTTCGCAAGTTTTTGGGTACCTTTGCCAATACCTATTCCTTTTTTGTGTTATATGCCAACATCGACGCGTTTGAATATGAAAACGACAAGCGAATCCCCGTGGCGGAGCGGTCGGAACTGGATCGATGGATTTGCAGCTCACTGACCTCTCTGGTGACGCATGTCAACAAGGCACTGGAGGGGTATGATCTCACACGGGCGGTGCGTCAGATCTCTTCTTTTGTGATCGATGACCTGTCCAACTGGTACGTGCGTCGTTCCAGACGTCGATTCTGGAAATCGGAAATGGGGCGGGACAAGATGGCTGCCTTTCAGACGTTGTACGAATGTCTTTTGACCGTCTCCCGTCTCATGGCGCCGTTTGCCCCGTTTCTGTCGGAGCGGATCTATCGTTATCTGACCGATCAGATCAGTGTTCACCTGGACCGATACCCGGAGGCAGGAGAGGCTCCGGCTGATTATGTGGACGCGAGACTGCAAACCCGAATGGATCTGGTACGCCGAATCGTCTTTCTGGGGCGGTCTCTCCGAAATGAAGCCAGTATTAAAGTCAGACAACCCTTAACTGCCCTGGTTGTTGTGGCCAAGAGCGACAAGCGCAAGAAACTTCTCGAGGGGATGGAGGCCCTTGTCAAAGAAGAACTGAATGTCAAAGATATTCGGTTTGTAGCTGATGAACGTGAACTTTTAATTCGGAAAACCGAGCCCGTATTCAAGCATCTGGGACCCAAGTTCGGCAAATCCATCAATCAGGCCGCTGATGCGATCCGTTCCTTCTCAGAGGAGGATATCGACGCGTTGCTAACGGACGGAGAGAGACGAATTGCCATCGAGGGGCACGATATCCCGATCATTGCCGAGGATGTGCAGGTGGTCACAGACAACAAACCCGGTCTTGTCGCCGATACCGAAGGAGATCTCACCGTGGCGTTGGAGACAGAGATCACAGCAGATCTTCTCAATGAAGGTCTGGCGCGAGAATTTGTCAATCGTGTCCAAAATATGCGCAAGGACGCGAATTTGAAGGTGACGGACCGGATTGCACTCTATGTTCAAGCTTCGCCTCATTTGAGTCAGGCTATCGAGGACCAACGAGAATATATACAAAACGAAACGTTATGCGATACGATTCACCAGGGAAAGATTGGCGGTGATGTGCAAAAGGATTGGAAAATCGGTGACGAAATAGCAACCATTGGGATCAGTAAGCAATAAGAACAGCCCTGGACTCTTATCCACGGGTCGCAACGAAACCGTGCATTGGATTGAGGCTGTCACGGCCTGGTCGAGAATGCGAACCATCAGAATCAGACAAGATGTGACACAACAGTCTCGGGAGGGGAACATGGATAAGCAGCAACGCGAAGCATTAAGGGATATCCTGCTTGAAAAACGGGCACAGTTGATCGAGGCATTAAATTCCTATGACACCGGCTATAACGCGGCTTCCCGGGATAATCCTCGGGAAAATACGTCCTATGCGTCCCATATGGCAGACCAGGGGACTGACACGATGGCACAGGAACAGCAGTCCTTTTTTGCCTCGCGGGAGGAGAACTATCTCTATCACCTGGAAAAAGCTCTGGAACGACTCAATGATGAAGATTTTGGCCTCTGTGTTCGATGTGGTACCGATATCGGTTTTGAACGATTGGAGGCGGTTCCACACGCGCGTCTGTGTATCGAATGTAAATCCCGAGAAGAGGTTGGTCGTTGATATCAAGAGTTATGACCCAGAATCCCATGGCGACTCTACCCGTTTCTGCTCAGTAGAACGCTGACGATTGTTTCCAGATCGGCTGGTCGGTAGATTTAATAATGATAACTCTAGAGAATTCCGAGATCCACACTGATGATGAGACGATACTTTATAATTGGCGTGACCCTGGGTGTTTTGATCCTCGATCAGATCACAAAGGGGATTATACAATCCACCATGAACCTGTATGATTCATTCTCCGTGTTGGGTGATTTTTTTCGTATTACCTATGTGGAAAATCCCGGCATGGCGTTTGGTATACAGTTTGGTGACAATACCTTTTTTACCGTTTTTGCCGTCATTGCCAGCATTGCGATTTTAATCTATATGTTTCAAATGAAAGGGGAGCACGCGATTGCGCGGGTGGCCATGGCATTGATATTGGGTGGTGCTCTTGGAAATCTTTTGGATCGATTGACGCGGGGGCGGGTGGTCGATTTTCTTGACTTTGAATTTTTCAATGTCCGGATTCCGGAATTTGACTTTTTATTTATGGATTTTCCCGGCTATGCCATGAATCGCTGGCCGATATTCAATGTGGCCGATATGGGGGTGTCCATCGGGATGATCATTTTAATCGTGTTTATCATCCTGGATAAAGAGCAGCACGAATCCGATTCCCAAACGGACTCGAACGGCATGATCCACTGATTCTGACCATCCTTTGATTGAGCATTTTGCCTTTCCCATCATCAGGCACCCGTTTGTTCAGCTCTGCAGATTGCGTCGGCATTCTCAATGCCGGACATCCTTATGCTATTGACAGATATTTTGATAACCAGGAGTGACGTATGCCCTCAGGTCAATTACGAGTCCTGATCATAGAGCGGGACAAGACATCTGCGGAAATGATTGCGCGCGAACTTGAGCGGGCACATCTGATAGAGACCTGGGACCGGGTCAATACCGAAGGGAAATTCATCAAAGCATTGATCCAAAAACCGGATCTGATTGTTGCCGATTATTCAGGTGCCGATCTTCCGAGCTCCAGAGTCCTCGACATTCTCAGTGAACGCAAGCTTGAAACACCTGTTGTGGTGGTTACCGACGATTCGGACCGTGACGTCGCGATCGCGAGTCTCAAACAAGGAGCGTATGACTGTCTCACAAAGGGAAACCTGATTCAGCTTCCCCAATCGGTCAAAGAAGCACGCAAAAAGGCAGCGGAGCGCATCAAGCAAAAACGCATGGAACGCGCGCTGATGCTGACAAAGTTCGCGGTGGACCATGCCTCCATATCCATTTACTGGGTCAGTATGGAAGGCCGGTTTATGTGGGTCAATGAGGCAGGGTTGACGCTGTTGGGGTATACGCTAAAGGAGCTCAGCGCTCTCAACATTGAAGATGTTGATCCCGCTTTGAGTGGGGCGGCCTGGATCGAGTTCAGTCAGCAGATTCGCACACAACTCTCTCTATCCAAGGAGACTCGCTTTCAACACAAAGACGGACACTTTATACCTGTCGAATGCACCGCGAATTATTTTCACATGGAGGGGCAGGAATATATCCTTCTGTTTTCCCGGGATACGAGTGAGCGAAAAAAAGCGGAATCGGAGCACGCCCGACTGGTGATCGCGGTGGAACAGGCCGAGGAAAGCATCATGATTACGGATGTAGAGGGAAAGATTCTCTATGTCAATCCTGCATTCGAGAGGGTAACCGGATATGATCGCGACGAGATTCTTGGACAGACACCAAAACTCATCAAAAGTGGCAAACACAACCGTGCGTTTTATAACGAACTCTGGGGCAAGTTGACCAGTGGAGAAAGTTGGCGGGGTGAGTTTGTCAACCGAAAGAAGGACGGAACCCTTTATCAGGAAGAGGCCACCATTTCTCCCATCAAAGACACATCGGGAAAAATCACCAATTTTGTCGCGGTCAAACGCGATGTGACCGATGAGGTCTATCTGAAGCGACAGGTCAATCAAACGCAAAAGATGGAAGCCATTGGTCGACTCGCCGGCGGCGTGGCCCATGATTTCAATAATCTTCTCACCATCATCAATGGGTATGCTGAATTGATGATGAAAGAGACCGATCAACATGATCCCTTTTATAAAAATCTGCAACAGATCAACAAGGCCATCAAGCGTGGATCCAACCTGACCCGGCAGCTTTTGGCGTTCAGTCGTCGCCAACCTCTGGAAGCCCGGGTGATGGATGTGAACGGGGTTTTTAGGGATATGCTGACGATGATGAAACGGCTGTTGGGGGAGGATATTCATCTGGAAACCCATCTGGATGAAAATGTGGGTAACATCAAAGCCGATCCCGGACAGATCGAACAGATTGTGGTGAATCTGGCTGTCAATGCAAGAGATGCCATGCCGGATGGTGGAAAACTGGTGGTGCAAACCGGTATGGTGGATCTGGATGCATCCTATTGTGAGACGCGGATCAACGTGACACCGGGTCGGCATGTGATGCTTTCCATTGCGGATAACGGTCAGGGGATGAATGAAGAAGTAAAACAAAAGATTTTCGAACCGTTTTTTACCACCAAAGACAGTGGTACGGGATTGGGATTGTCGACGGTGTTTGGCATCGTTCAGCAAAATGACGGACATATAGAGTGTTTCAGTGAACCGGATGAGGGCACGGAATTTAAAATCTATTTTCCGGTTGTCGATGAACCCGTGCAAGAGGAAAAAGAGCAGAGTCTTTTGGAATCGCTGCCCCGGGGCACGGAACGGATTTTATTGGTGGAGGATGAAGAGGATGTGAGGAGCCTTGCGGCCCGTATGTTGCGGTTACAGGGATATGAGGTGATGGAAGCCCAGCACGGTGGTGAGGCCTTTCTCGCGTGTGAACGCGAGCCGGAAGCCATCGATCTTTTGATCACCGATGTGATTATGCCGCATATGAGTGGGGCACAACTGGCCGATCGTCTGAAATCGTTGAAACCCAAGATGAAGGTTCTCTATATGTCCGGATATGCCAGCAATGTGATTGCCTCCCAGGCACCGGATAAAACAGAAATCTCTTTTTTGTCCAAGCCGTTTACCCTGGAAGAAATTTCCCGCAAAGTGCGCGATGTCCTGGACTCATAACTCCAACAGAGACTTAAAAGGGGCTGTCCCGACAGGGACAGCCCCTTTTTTTGTTTGTTTCACATTCGTATCCGATTGAAAAATTGGATACCACGGTTCATTTCAGGTAGATCATTTTATCCTGACGGGTAAAGGTGGTACCCCCGCTTTCGGCCTTTAGACGATAATAATAGATACCCGAAGAATAGCCACTGGCCTCCCACTGGATTTGATGGGTACCCTTTGTTTGACGGGTGTCCACCAGTGTTGCAATGGTTTCCCCCTTGATGTTATAGACAGTGACCATTACCCGTGCCGCCCGAGGCAGATAATACCGGATCGTGGTCTCAGGGTTAAAGGGGTTGGGATAGTTGGGATACAATTCATATGAGAGCGCCGGAGAGGTGTGATCGGCGACGTACGTGTTGGTTGTCAATTCAAAAAATTCGGTCACCCGTTGTAGAAAGAGATTCATCTCCTCTTTTTGATGCAAGGTTTCAAAGGGAAATCCCAGCGTCAGAACCCGTGCTGTCTCATCGCCACTGCTGACAATGCCTGTAAATTGTATGGCAGCTGCACCTCCCGTGCTGTACTCCAGACAGATCTCACTGCCTTCGGGTGCGGCATAAATATCGGGTTTGTCCACATCGAAGCCGTGTGTGCCATCGTCCAGGGTGAGGGTGACACCTTGAAATGGTGTTCCGTCCACACCGGAGAGGCTGTAACCGTTTCCATCTTCTCCGTCACCGACATAATCGGTCATGAGATAGGAGCTGAAAAAGGCTTTGGTATTTCGGGCGCCATATTCATAGAGATCCTGGCCGATATTGCTTCCGGACATCACCAGCTGTCCGCCCTGACGCAGATAAGAGGTCAGAGCGGAAAAGGCGAGACCATCGATGGTTTCGGTCTCCTGATTGTCATCGCCGGCCAGCCAGAATACCGCCGCATAATCATCCAGATTCACTTGATCGTCAATGATGGCATCCTGGGAGCAGGTGTCGTATGAGAGATTCAATTCTACCAGAGACTGACCCACATTTTTGACAAAGGGGTGAGCTGCCTGGGTCCAGGCCCCGGTGCGTCGGTCAAAGGCGTCGACCAGGAGAATGTCTCGAGTGCCTGCACGGTTGGTGCCCATAATGGAGGGGTTGGTCGCCTCGAGGCGTTTGGGCCCCTTGCCAACCGTACGGACGGTATAGAACCAGTCCTCGTTGTCGGGCGGATCGAGAGTGATGGACCGGACAGAGGACCGCAGCAGGAATTCGTTGCGGATGAGTTGCCACTCCTCTTCACCGCAGCGATGGCCATACAGCCGAAAGCCTTTGATGATCTCCTCATCTCCCTCGAATGACCACATGATCCGGATACCGTTCGGTGTTTGTCGCACCAGATCCAGGGATACCGATTCCGGCTGGTACGAATAGGGGGGTACCGGTACGGTTTTATAAAGATTTGAGGGGGTGGATTCGTTCCAAAACCGGTCGATGGCGGTGACGCCATAATAGTGTTCAGTGCTTTGGCCGTTAAAAATCGTATCGATTACGGTAAACGCGGAATCGGAAAAGACAATGTCCATCACCTCGTCGCTGGCGGGATCGAGCGTCGGGGTCATTTTCCGATAGAGGGCATACCAGCCGGTATCCTCGCTCTCGTCAGTGGGTTGGATGGTCAGTTCATAGGTCGAGGAATCCAGCATGGTCACGGTCAGATCCGGAGGGTTGGGAGACTGGTCATCCATCAGACCGGTGGCGCGGATTTTGGCCTGGTTGGTAAAAAACTCTTCTGCGGCCGTGGACCAATAGTCACGCTCGAACCATTGGCCGTAGCTGAAAAACTGAAAGCCGTCCGCCCAGGGCACCTCGCGGACAATCCTGACAATGTCCGGATGATTGTTCCACCGGTTGGCATCTTCGAGAATATAAGACCCCGGTCCCACGGTAAACAGGCGACCATCTTCGATGCCGTCCTGAATATAGCGACCCCAGCAGTCAAAGGCCTGGTTGTCGCCATTGGGTCCGACGAGCATTTCGTGAAATCCTTTTGGTGTGGACCAATGGTAGTGCATCGGGGTGAGCTGATCGATGTACCCTTCATTGAACCAGAGGGCAGCGTCCTGGAATACGGTGTAATACCCATTCCAGCCACCCCATTTGTAATTGCCTAAAGCGGCAGCTGAAATGCGTACCCACGGTTTGAGGGCATGCACCTCTTGTTCCAGAGTTTTGATAAATTCCGTCACCGTCCAGCGTCGCCAGTCGGCCCAGGTGCTGAATCCATCCGGAATCCCGTCGCTATACGGGTGCTCCGCATCGTAGATATAACGGCCACCGGCATCCAGCGCACTGCCCTTGGCCAGTTTTTGGGCGATAAAATGTCCATCGAGAACCTGGATCTGATCCTCGATACTTAACGAGGAGGACATGTCACTTTTGTCGTACTCGTTCCAGCGGACAAAATCCAGGTGAACCCCGTCCACATCGTAATTCTGCACGATTTCCTTGATGACATCCACCGTATAGTCGCGCACCTCTGGCAGGCCGGGTGACAGGCAGCGTCGACTGGTCATGAATTCGCCATCCTGGTTGGTGCAGACCCACTCGGGATGTTCCGCTGCCGGCGCGCCATTTACGGTGCTGGAGGTGTGGAAACAGTTGACCCAGGCGTGAAATTCCAGTCCACGTTTATGAGCCTCTTTAAGAGCAAAATCCAGGGGATCAAATCCCGGCGAGGTTCCGCCGACATAATAGCCCCAGGGTTCGTATGACGAGTTGTAATAGGCGGTTCCGCTTTGGCGTACCTGCCAGAGTACGGCGTTCATATTCGCCTCAACGTGTCTGTCGAGGATGGCACGAATGGCCGATTTGCTGGTGGTTCCTGCAGACCCATAGTTCCAGGTGATGACCCATGTGGAGCGAAATTCCGTATTGCTGGCGGAATAGGCAGCCGAGCATGTGATCAATAGCAAAAGGATCCATTTGAGCATGCGATGCATATGGTGGTCCTTTCTTGTCATATTGTAAGGAATGAATTGTTTTGGTGGATAGAATATACACATTTTCGATCTCGAGTTCAATCTTTTAAAAGAAGCCTTCTTGCCGAGGGAAGCAAAAATCCAACCACAGAAATCAGAGAAATAGAGGAGAGATTGAAATTAAAATCCCAAGATGTGACTGGTGATTGTCTGCCGGTCACATCTTGGGAAAAATCTAAAAGACAAGGAGAGGTACCGAAACACTGAAACCTTGCAGATCTTTAACCGATGTGTTTTCCCTCTTGTATAGCTATCGTGCGATAATGAGCTTGCCCAGTTTTTCGGCTGTGGTGGTTTTGCCGTTCCAGTGGGAGCGGATTTTGAGTTTATAGAGATAGACGCCATTTGCCAGCCGGTCTCCGTCCTGGTCGGTGCCATCCCAGGGAGAGGGCAGGGTGTTGAACCCTATGGTGACGGGAAAGCTGTTAAAGGAGCGCAACAGCCGACCGCTGACGGTGTAGAGTTTGAGTTCGGCCATGCCGTCGCGGCTGACCTCAAAGCTGAATGTGGTCTCGTCGGTCATGGGGTTGGGTGTGTTGAGCAGGTTTCGTACCCTGAGCAGGGTGTCCTGCACCACCACGAAATGGGTTTCCAGGGTTGAGGAGTTGTTGGAATTGTCCCAGGCTTTGACAGAGAGGTCGTGGCGTCCGGGTTCGAGTTGATAGAGGGGATAGTCCAGTGATCCTTTGGTATAGCTGCCCTCGTCGTATTGAAAGAATTCGGTGATGTCCTTGCTGCTGGATTCATCCTGATCGAGGGTGAGCATGATCTGGTGACCGATATCGCCGGCAATATTGACGCCGCTGAGTGAATCCCGGATATCGACATGGAGTGTGGGGTTGGGAGAGGTATAGTCACCGGGAACGAATCCGGGTTTGCCAAAGTGGGCCTGGATGTGGGGGCCGGTGTGATCGACGAGGTCGACGGCGGTACCGCCGACGGGCAGATTGTCGCGATAGCCGGTGCCCTCGGCCTGATCGTTCCAAAAGTAGACGCTGATGCGCCCGTCGTCACCGCCATAGGAGATATCTTTGGGCACGATAAATTCCACTTTAAAGCGTCCGTCGTTCACCGGCGCGATGCCACGAAAGATGCGGTTGCCGGAGAGGGTATAGGTGACGACCGGGCCGATTTCGCTTTCATAGGTGATCTGGTTCTGAGAATCTTCCACACGGATTTGTACCTTGCCCTGGTACTCGCTCCAGATGGAATTGTCTTGTTGTATGGTTCCCTGTATCCGTGTTTTGCGAAGGGCCTGAATGCTGTCCGGTTCGATGGTTTCGAGAACAGCCCGATATTTCGGAGCTGCAAGGCGCAATGTCGGATCGCCAAAGACGCCATACTTTTCACTGTTGTAGCGTAAAAAGGAGGATCGTTTGGCCATCATCACGGCGTCTCCCAGGCGTGAGACCTGACCGTCGCTCATATAGGAGGCAAAGAGTTGATCATACACCTCGTTATTAAACGCTGCATTCGCCCCCGATTCCGCCAGCCTGGAGGACGAGATCAGGGCAATGGCGCCCCGGTTTTGCATGTATAGAATCCGTTCCGCAAAACTCTGCTTCTGGGGTTGATCCCACCAGGCGAACTCGCAGGTGGCGGCCACCCATAACGCCATCCGTTTGCCATTCTGAATCCGGTCGGCATCGGTGGAAGCGGTCAGCACCCGCTCATGGCTCCACAGTTCATCATTGCCGTGGCCGATATAGTTGACGATCAACGAACCCCGGTTGATCTGGTTGAGCAGATCATCCTTGGCCAGGGGTTTGGTGACGCCGGAAACGCTGGCATTGCGCACCGCGGGATATTCCGTCAGGTAGATTTTTTTAACATCCAGTATGTCGGGAACATGGTATTCAGCCAGGGTTTCGGACTGTCGGATGTGGGCCATATCGTAATAGCTGGGTTCACCGCCTGCGACCAGTTCATCATCACCGACAACGGTGATGGTTTTTCGCCATTCACCATAATCCGGGCTGGTTTCATAGGCGATAATCTTGTCCACCACCGCCTGGGCGTCGGCCACGGTTTGCACCGGAATGCGACCGATAGCTATCTGCATGCCATCCTGTTCCCCTCGTGTATAGGTGAACCAGTCATCTGTCGTTCGGGATGTCATCTCATGGCGGTTATCGGTTTCATAGGGAGGAATCAGGTTGGGTGTATCGTACCCGAGGGTGTTCTTGTAATCGAAATGGCCGTCACCAAAGAGCAGGACATAACGGGGATCACCCCAGTGATCCTGTGCATAGACCAGAAAATCACGAATGGCGGTTGGGTCTGGTAATCCCCAGCCAAATTCATCAAAAACGGAAGAGATATCGACCACCTCGGTTTCCAGGCGGTCGTTTGTCTCCAGAGTCTCTCGCAGACTGGCGAGTTGCATGGCTTGTTGATGAAAGAGACTGTGAGAGATGATAATAAAATCTGCTTCCCGTGGTTCTCTGAGATCGGCCAATTCAACTGGAGTAACACTGGAGACGGCCCGGAATGCCCCCGGAGTAAAGGCGATATAGCGCCGGGGAACGTCGACTGTACCGGTGTCGGCAAATTCCACCGTACCGTTCGAAATCCGGGTGTCGATGATTTCGTGGACCGTGTCCGGTTCGGTGATATCCAGTATCGTGATGTCGTCTCTCGAAAAGCCTGTGAGACGATAGCGATGTGGACCGTCCTGAACGGGCTGGTGAAATATGATCTGGTCATCGACCGCACGCAGTTCGCGATCGTATTCGACCTCAACCCAATCCACATAGGCTATAGAGATGTCTGATGAGGGATTGTACTGAACCGTCAGAGTGTTCTGTCCATTCAATAGCACTCCAGAGTCGGTCAGGGCGATGGTTCGGGCAGAATAACTCTGCGGGCTGCCTCCACTGAACGTCTGTTCTCCAAGGCTGTTTTCGTTACAATAATAGGAAAAGCGATGGGTGCCGCTCGAGGCGCCGATGACTCTGAACCGAAACTGGGCTGAATTGCCCGGGAGTGCTCCGGGCATCTCAAACGAGACCGACCAACTGCTGCGATCGCGGGCCAGTTGAGGTCCGAACCAGACCCGCCCGGAATTGAAATAGTTGTATTGTTCCGGTTCGGCGTAGGCGAGATCCCGGAACGAGAGGTGAGGATCCAGCCCGGTCACTGCCAGCGAGGATTCTCCCTGAATGCGTTCACCCGTCTCTTTGCCAAAGGTCAGCCAGTAGACGTTATCATCGGTATAGACGTTCAGCTCATGGGTGAATTTGTTTTGTTGCGTATTATACTCTATCCCCTCCACCGGCTGTCCGTAAAAGACAATATAATCCTGAGGATCGAATCGGTCATCTTCAGCCCCTGCCACTTTGATGGGCAGTTCGATGAGATCGTCGGGTCGTTCCGTTTCCAGGTCGAGTGGCAATTCCCGGCCACCATTGTTGAACAGTTGCAGTGTGGCCGGATCAATGGCGGACAGGGAGATACCGGCATCCTGCAGCGTCTCGCCGGTGAGTTTGTACAGGCCTGCCGATTCCGGCCAGCCCTGATTCGGGATGATGATCTTGAACCAGTTGTCCCCGGTCATGGTATAGTCGGCCGTTTTTCGCAGTGAGACAGCCTCGTCCGGCACCCTCCAGGATCGGGCCTGTTTATAATTGATCAGCATGTTTTTATATTGATCTTCGACGGATTCGGGTCTAAAGGGGCGTGGCTGTGTTGACGGAAAGGAGATCTGCACCACCAGCCGATCGTAGCGGATCATACGGTTTTGTGCCGGGATCACCTGGAGGGGGTTCAGCTGGATGCGGAGCACCCGCTGGTTGCGAAAGCGTGTGGGCTCGTGGTGGTAGAAAACCGATCCTGGCAGGCGCAGGGAGCTCTGGTAGAGACTGTCGTTGGCGATGAGGTGTTCGATGACACCGATGTCCTGTCGTTCTACGGTGGGGACCGGAGCGACGGAGATGTCGGAGAGAATTCGAGAGTCGCTGTCGATGAGTTGAACATCGACGGGCCCGGTGGCCGGAACGCCGACCGATATGGATCGGGAGGGGATGTCCGGGTGTCCGGCAGGATAGTGATGTTGAGCCCCGATGAAATCGAGCTGTTGGTAGGGGGTTCCCTCAAGCGGGTGTACCCTCCACTGCCGGGGGGTGAATTCCACCACGAGGGACGTTTCGGATTGGGAGAGAATGCGAACATCGATTGTTTGAGTAGACTGTCCATGCCCGGAACAGATGAGGATCAGGATCAGAACGACTATAGAGCGTTTCATATATTTACTCGCTATTATTGACCGTCAATAGAGCCAGACTCTGTGTCAGCTGACTGTCGAATGATACGTGCCGAGGTTTTGTGTTTTTCACCCCAGTGTCGATCGATTTTTTTAATCACCAGAAAGGAAAGCCCGAAAAATACGGCGGCTCCCAAAATACCGGCTCCTTCACCTGATGCTTCAGGCGTGATTGAGATGCCGATCAAGTAACCGGCGATCATCATTAAAAGGGGAAAGATGAAAATGAGAAAGGTATGCCTGTAGACATTTTGTGGCTGAATCTCGAATTCGACACAATCGCCCTCTTGCGCATGGATTTCATTGAACGCAGTGATCCGCATGGTCTTTTGTCCAAACGCATCACATGCTTTGCAGGAATCGCATGCTTTACTCCGTACCATCTGCAGGGTTGCCAGGTCCCCATGGGTCTGTATGATGATGCCAATGTCTTTCATAGATCCAACATTTACCTCTTGCGGTCGAAATGAAATGTCACTTGTCATCGGACTTTTGCAGAGAAAAAGCGTGATAGACAATAGAACTGAATCCAGTTACTATTCTGGATAGCCGTGATGGTAACTGTTTTGTTGAACAAAAAAGGTAACAGTTTTGTTTGCAACAATCAACGCTTTTTAAAAGACACCACGCAGACCCCTTTTGTATTGCTGTGAACGGGTCGCCATTTTTTGTTCTTTCTAAACCGTTGTGGGAGTGGAATTGTTCCGAGGCACTGTATTTGTGACGAGTTTAGGGAAGAACCTGAAAGGTGATTTCAGAGGACAATGTTTGATTTGGATTTTGAACGGTCAAGCGGTGGCGCCCTGGTGTCATGGGCCAGGTCATCGTGAACGGAAAGGGGGTTTGCGCCAACAGACTGTCATCGAGGATCCATTGCACCGTATCGATATGGGCCGGGATCTGAGCTGAAAAGTGTAATACCTGGTATTCTTTTCTCAGAATCGGATCGATTTTAAAGATATCACCATCATCCGGAAAGAGGATAACCGGTTTCGGCTGACGGGGGGATGTGGTGTCGGGAAGAATGGGGAGGTTTCGGGATGTCATCCAGTTGTGATAGGGAGCTGGCCAGACCGTATAAACGCGATATGCAATATTCTTTTTCGGGGTGGTGGCGGTTGCGGGTTGGCCGGACCGGTTGTCAATGGCGATGTTTTGGTGGACGGTGCAGGATTGTGAGGGTTCGGTTCCCCGAACAAACCATTCCTGTATGTGTCCCTCGCAATAGGGTCCAGGACGCTGACCGGAAAGGGGGCAGACCGGGTAGCTGACCACATTGTCCGGGGCCGTAAAGGGTTCAGGATCGTGATCGCGATGCAGCAACAGCATGACAGACCGAAACAGTGGAGCGGCACCTGAGATGCCGCTGACATTTTTCATGGGCGATCCGTCAAAGTTTCCGACCCAGACACCCACTGTGACATCACGGGTATATCCCACGGTCCAGTTGTCACGGTAATCCTTGGTGGTTCCGGTTTTTGCTGCGCAGGGAAATGGTAACCGAAGCGGACTCCCCCATCCGAATGCCGGTGCCCGCGCGGCCGGATCGCTGAGGATGTCACTGATCAAAAAGGATACGTCTGGACTGAATATGTTCCTGGACGAGTCCGGGAGCGGGAAATCCATAAAAACGGATATGGGTGAAAAGAATCCGTCATTGGCCAATGCGGCATACGCCCGTGTGAGTTCAAAGAGGGTGACCTCACCGTTTCCAAGCGTGAGTCCGAGACCGTAATGTCGGGGGGGGTGGTCAAGGGTGGTGATACCGGCTCGCGAGAGTCGGGATAAAAGCAGATCGGTGCCCAGGGATTCCAGGAGCCGTACGGCCGGAACGTTGTAGGAACACGCCAGTGCGGTGCGCAGCCGGACCGGACCATGGAAGGTCTCGTCGTAGTTGTGAACAGCCAGGTCTTCACCTGTGGCCGATGCGTGTGTTTCAATGTCCGGCAGGATGCTGGCGGGTGTATAACCCTGTTCCAGGGCCAGAGCATAGGTAAAGGGTTTCAGGGCCGAGCCGGGTTGCCGTTTCGCCCTGACCCCGTCCACCTGACCCTGATTCCGCTCTTTAAAATAATCTCCCGAGCCAACCCAGGCCAATACCTGACGCGACCGGTTGTCCAGAACCAAAACGGCAGCCTGGGTGACATGATGATCCCGCAGGGCTTTAAGGTGGCCCCGAACCAGATCCCGGATACGAGTTTGAAGGCTGAAATCCAGAGTGGTATAAACATCCCCTTTGCGTTTGGGAAAGAGAGAAAGGATGGCGTCACAAAAATGCGGGGCTGCAAATCGGTGTTCCGGAGGAGACACCTGCACGCAACGCAAAGCCGGTGACAGGTAGAGTGATGTGTCGATCCATCCGGCCCGAATCATTTGAGTGAATACGTATTGTTGTCTCTTTTTTGCCCGCTCCGGATGGCGATAGGGATTATAGCGACTGGGTGCCTGGGGCAGACCCGCGAGATAACAGGCTTCAGACAGGGAAAGATGCCTGGCCGGTTTGTCAAAGTAGAGCCTGGCCGCGGCTTCCAGTCCAAGAGTTTGATTGCCCAGCGGGACGGTGTTGAGATAGTTTTCAAGGATTTCGGACTTTGTGCTCCAGCTCTCAAGTCGCAGGGCGAGTGCCGCCTCGAGGAGTTTTCCGATCCAGCCGTGCGGTAGATTTTTCGACAGTTTTATCCATTGTTGGGTCAGTGTGGAGCCTCCGGAGACAATGCGACCGGCGTGGAGATTGGAGAGAGCTGCACGACTGATTGCTATCGGATCGATGCCGGGATGCTGAAAAAATCGTTTGTCTTCCGCCGCCACAAACGCCTGACGGATATGCGGTGGGAGATCCCTGAGCTCAACCCAGTTGCTGCTGGTTTTATCCGGAGAGAGGACTCGGCGCAGCAAGCGTCCGTTGCGGTCCAAAAGCCGACAGGAGGGTTGTTGGGCCCGAGAGGGAAACAATCCGGAGGGAGGCCAACAGATAAAGGCCCCCCACAAAATGGCCACTATCGAAGCGACAAAAAAAAGAGTGTGTAAGGAGAGGAAGCGTTTCATAGTGATTGTGTGCCTCTCGGCAATAGATGATGTTCCGGGTTGTATGCAACGCCTCAAATCCCCAACACATCGAACAGGATTCTATACGACGGAATCCGGGTCTTTTTATTTGGAACTCGTTGGGAAAATGGTTTATTTGGTATACGCTCGCAGAGCCGGAGATATCCGGTGGTTGCCGTGGTTATTTCCGGTTCAATAGTTTGATATCCATGTTTTGAATCTGACCGGAGAATATTTAATATTAAACGTTTTTTATCGCTGATTGTCATTATAATCACCATGGGCTGTCAGTCCGCGCCACAGCCCGGGGCTTTGTTACACTTTGAGAGCTCGCATCAACTCGCCGACTATTTTAACTGGAGTGCCGACCGGGTGCCCCTGATCAGTGCGCATCGTGGCGGGCCCGGCCCCGGCTATCCGGAAAATTGTCTTGAGACCTTTGAGCACGCCCTGGAACTGGGGCCATGTCTTATCGAATGTGACGTTCGGCAAACGCGCGATAGTGTTTTGGTGTTGATGCACGATGAAACCGTGGACCGAACCACGACGGGAAGTGGTCGCGTGGAGGATCTGACCTGGGATCAAATCCAGTCCCTGTCCCTCAAGGATTCCCGCGGGACGGTTACAGAGTACGGTGTTCCGCGGTTCTCCGATGTTCTGCGTTGGGCTCGAGGTCATACCGTGTTGACCGTTGATATCAAAGAGGGTGTCCGGATCACCGATATTCTGTATTCGGTCGAGCGGGAACGAGCCGAGGGGGCGGTGATTTTGATTACCTATACCCTTGAAACCGCGGAGGCCATCTATCAGATAAACCCGGACATCGTGCTTTCTGTTCCTGCCAGAGGCGTCGCCGGAGCCCGCAGGCTTTTCAACTCGTCTCTGGATCTCAATCGCGTGCTGGCATTTGTCGGCGTCTTTGAACCCGTTCCGGATGTCTATCAGCGACTCCATTCAAAGGGGATATGGACCATCCTGGGAACCATGGGCAATCTGGACCAACGCGCGGAGCGACGCGGACCCGATGTCTATCGAGCTTTATACCGAAATGGAGCGGATATCCTCTCCACGGATCGGGTTCAGGCGTGTTTCAAAGCCATCGAGACGCTATAATCCCCAATGCGGATACTCTGCCGGTTCAGAGATCGTGCCGTCTTTCAAGGTTTTCCTGTTCGGCTTTGAGTTTGACAAAGTTTTGAAACCGTTCCGGATCGATATCACCATTCTGAACCGCCTCCTTGACGGCGCAACGGGGTTCATTGACATGTCGGCAATCATTGAAATAGCAGGCTTTGGCAGAACAGCTGATTTCCGGAAAGGTTTTGGACAGTCCGTGCTCACCGATCCAGAGTTGTAGTTCACGAATTCCCGGGGTATCTATGAGGATGCCACCCCGGGGAAGACAAAACAGCTGACGATGAGTTGTGGTATGACGTCCCTGATCCGTGCCTTCATGCACAGGCCGGGTTTTCTGGACCGAGTCTCCGATCAGGGTGTTGATCAACGTACTTTTCCCCACACCGCTGGAGCCCAGGACAACACCGCTTTTTCCTATTCCCCAATAGTCGTCAAGGGTTTCAACTCCCGTATGATCCTGCAGTGACAGCACATGAACGGGCACATCAGGAGCAAGAGCTTTGGCCGTCCGGGTATGCTGTCCGACAGAGGTGCAGAGATCGGCTTTGTTGAGCAGCAATACAGGCTGAGCTCCACTCTGCCACGCCATCACCAGAAACCGTTCTATTCTGCGGGGATTGAATTCCTGATCCAGGCCCACCATGACCAGTGCATAATCGATGTTGGCGGCGATGACCTGTTCCTGACGTCGTACGAGTCTGGAAAAAGCACTTTTTCGAGCAAGCCGGTCCCTGATAAAGGTCTTGTCCTGATCCGGATTCGGCTGCAAAACAACCCAGTCCCCAACTGCGGGAAGATCACCGCGTCCACATGATCGGTGATGCGCTCGTCCCGGGAGTACAGCCTGGTGGTCTCCGGTCGGGCTCAGGATGTCATAATATTTTTTGTGCTCCAGCACCACACGGCCGCATTGGTCGCGGTCGTATTCTTTTTTATCGAGTTCCTGTTGCCAAAATGAATCCCACCCCAGATCTTCCAAGGTGGATGGTATCTGGATACATGCCATTGCATTTACCTGGATTTTACCAACAACTCATCCACCCGTTTGAGGAGATAACCGGAATGCTGCAACCAGTCGATCAGATCGCCCAGGTGGTTGTAGAGTTTGTCTGTACGCTCCGGAGCGGTCCCCGTATGAAGCAACAGCAAAAAGCCGTTGAGACCGGCGGGATGACTGCTTTCATAGTGCCGGATCGAGGAGAGAATGTCTTCAGACGAGCGATAGTTACTCATGTTGGGTGTGGTATAGTCTGCATTGGATCCGGTGCCGGGTGTGAAATTGATGATCTGGCACCCCAGTTCGTCGGCCCACAGGGAAATGGTTTTATTGTACCACTCGAACGGAGGTACAAAAAGCGGCGACGTGTCTCGGTCTAGACCAAACGGAGCCATCCGATTGTAATTGTCCAGCAGATCCCTTTGGAACGTTGTTTTTTCAACCAGAAGCGAGTCTCGGTTCTCCCAGCTGCAATACAGAAGGTGTTTGTCGGAATGGGGGCCCAGATAATGTCCTGCTTGAACCAGTTGATCGATGAGATCCCGGTTTTCCTCTTTGCGATAAAAGTCGCCGGTAAAGAAAAAACTGGCTTTCACCGCTTTACGTTCAAGCGTTTTGAGGATAGTATATCCGCCGTCGCCATAATCAGCGGCTGTAAAGACCAGCGCCAGGCTGGCTTGCGCCGTATCTCCGCGGACAATGCCGCCTTCGTCCCAGTGTGCCCGTGGCTCGATAGCAGGTCCGGCGCTCCATCCCCTTTCAAACAGGGCGAACAAGGCAACGATAATCAACGCGATACGTATCCACCGGGCAGAACCCGGCTCGTGACGATGAGCAAGCGGTTTCGTATACGATTCGATTTTCAGAGTATTAATAGAATTCAATTCGGCTTGGCAATTCATATTGGAAATAGGGTCTGGATATGTTCCACGAGTTTTTTACGGGTTTGGCAATAAACCAGTCGTTATGGGAATAGGATGGCTCGAACCATTTGGCCCGGACATGGTCATTCACTCTCCAATTGTTGTCGCTGGTCAGGGTAAAGTTTATCTCCGGAATTTCAAACCAGATGTTAGCCGCGGCCGGTTGATCGGGTTCATAGGAACGGACGCGGATGGCGATGGTATTGTCTCCCGGTGTGAGCCGGTCGGAGACATCCCAGGATTTTACGCGATGACGTTCAACCCAGGCGGACAGGGATCGTTGAGCATACACCGAGTCCACACGATCGCCATTGATCCAGAATGTGGCGTGGGAGTCAGCGATGAGCTGCAGCCAGGCGGTATCCGGTTTTTCCGGCAGGGTGATGGTTTTGCGGAGATAGATGGTGGAAACCGGTTTTTCAGACGCTCCGGGCAGAGAGACAAAGGGAGCGGGCATACGACCATGGAAGCCAAAATCGAGGCGGTCCAGCTCGTCCTCCTTTATCCTGAGATAGGTGCCCACACGCTCGAACAAGGCCTCGAGGCGTTGCAGATTGGCCTCCCGATTGTTGCGCAGCCAGAGCTTTTTATACCGGCCGGACAGGCGTTGCCATTCGGTGCGTAGATCCCTGATGCGGGCTTGAAGACGTGGAGCGGATTGCTGCTTCACGTCCCGGTTGAGCTCGTAACGATTGATTCGATGGAGATTCAGACGAACATCGCTGAGCCGTCCGTACCAGGTAAACAAATCGGCACAGATTTCAAGATAGTCGAGATGTTCCGGATTCCGCGGGGTAAAGGCTTTGAGGTCAGAGAGCTCGCGGTGGATCGTTGTGCCATATAGATCGAGTTGGTAGCTGTTTTGAATGATGTTGATGGGTCGTTCTTCAAGAGGATAAAAGGGGTGACCAAAGAACTCCAAAAACTCGACTCTTTGTGTCAGATCGGCCAGGAGGTGATAGACGTGCGCGTACCCCGGATCATCCGAACCATAAAAATGAGAGAAAAAGGTTGACTCGAAGCTGTTTGTGTTGGTGGCCTCTACATTCCAGGAACAGAGGGCTGAAAAGGCATAGGGATAGTAGTTCAGCTCGCGAAAATTGGGACCGCCAAAATCGCCCCAGTTGGAGGTGATGGATCCCATGGCACCGTTTTCATATCCATCCCGCGTCAGGTTTTCAATGTTGGCGAGGGCATGTGTCAGATTGGGAAATACCTTGCGCCAGTTGTGAACGCCTGCGGAAACGATAAAGGGTTGTCCGGCGCGGGAAAAGACCTCGGTTGATCGATACTGTTCGTTGGGATAATAATGCCAGTCGAACATGATCAGGTCTTTGGGGATTTCATTCAATATGGTCGGGTGTCTGAGGACGATATCACCATACATCATAATCTGTTTATCGTATTGGCGGATCATATCATACACGCGTCGATAATGCTGGGCATGTACTGTGGCGAGACCGTAACGGGACGTTTTCCGCCGCGACGCACCTTTGCCCACATCCCAGGACTCGTCAGCGCCCATGTGGAAATAGATCGAATCAAATACCGGCACAATTTCACTCAGGACGGTTTTGAGGAATTCGTAGGTTTTTTCCGAGCCGGTGTTGAGGGACGCCGCTCCGGGAAATTCCGCCAGGTCTATAAATTCGGGTTGTAGTAACAGGTTTTCATAATGACCCAGCGTCTGGAAGATGGGTATGATGTCGATATGATAGGATTTGGCAAAGTCGATCAACTCCCTGCACTCGTTTGGCGACAGGGCTCCCCGGTTTTTCCCGATAGACGGGTAGCTTTCGAATTGAAACAGGTCTTCGAGATAAGGCATATAGACATTCATCTTGTGTTCACCCAGGAACCGGATGATTGTTTTGAAATTGGCCATGGTGGACACCTGTCCCCGGCTGATATCATCGGTGATGCCGCGCATCTCCAGGTCCGGCCAGTCGCGAATGCTGATAGCGGGAAGCTCTTTGGTCTCTACATGTTGTCTCAGCAGAAACAAGAGACTTTGAGCGGCATTGAAGACGCCGTGGTCGGTCCGGGCGATGATTCGCATGATGGTCGGCGTGATCTGCAGAACATAGCCCTCTTTTCCCATCTGTTTGGTAAACAAAGTCTCCAAATTATTCAATACGATTTTTGCTTCTGATGTTGAAGCGTTGAGAAGGACAACCTGAGGAGAAGAATCGGTTGATGGAGACTCTTTGGTCAGAGGCAGCTTCCATTCCTGGAGAAAGACAGAGAACAGAGGTTCAGGATTCAATGAGCCGTCTGTCCGCACAACCAGCGAGTCGGCATTGCCTGTGGAAAAGATCCCCTGTTCCCAGGTCCACTCTTGAGGAACTGGTATGATGGCGGGTGGTGTTTCCGAAAACACTGTTGTGGATGGTAATAGTATTATCGTCCACAACAGTGTTGTCAACAATACACGGGTTCCCCTCATGGTGCCTCCTTGTTTTTAACGGTTGTTGTGTTTGGTTGTTGGTTGGACCTTTTCCGGATCGTTGAACACCACACTTTTCACAGCATATTTTGCCAGTGGTTGGGGAGAACAAAGCAGGTCCGAGTTGCCATCTTTATATAAGCTAAGCAACCCGCAGAAAAAAAACAAGCACTACCACGGGGGATGGTTACGCCTCCCGGCACCCAGAGCAAACTGCTTTGACTGGATTTTATTGAGGAAGACCCGGATTCGGTGCAAAGCACCGAATCCCCAATAAATACAATATGATATTTTCACCAATTGGGTGAAAATACCGATTGTTTTAAATAGAACATAATCATAACGATAGTTTTTGTTGGATTCTGTTAACACAGAATCCAGGGAAGAATTAGAGCCTATGGAAGGTTATGGAAAACATTGGAATTCCGTATCTATTTTGCTACATTTTTGTTTGCCTTTGGAATGGTAACGAATGTAGTATAGAATGATGATCTGTATGCTGATGACTTAAACATGTGGGCCAAAGGGAGGAAGAAGGCATGAAGGCAATTTATTTCAATAATCAACAGATGAACATCATCGATAGACCCGAACCCCGGCCTCAACCGAATGAGGCGGTGATTGCTGTTCAGTGTGTCGGCATCTGCAATACGGATATCGAGTTGCTGAAGGGGTATTATGACTTTGAAGGCATTCCGGGTCATGAATTTGTGGGAACCGTTGTGGACTGTGCGGATTCTTCCTGGATCGGTCAGCGTGTTGTGGGAGACATCAACGTCGGCTGTGGCGAGTGCGCTCGATGTCGACAAGGGGATCCACGACATTGTCGGGACCGGGCGGTGTTGGGGATTGTAAATCGGGATGGCGCGTTTGCTGAAACATTGACGTTGCCGGTATCCAATCTCCACAGAGTGGATGACGGGATAAGCGACGAGGAGGCGGTATTTGCCGAACCCCTGGCAGCCGCATTGAAAGTGTCGCAACAGATCAATTTAACCAGCCACGAACGTGTTGCCGTGCTCGGAGACGGCAAACTGGGATTGTTGGTGGCGCTGGGGCTCTGCGTGAGCAATCCGGATTTGACAGCAATCGGCAAACACCCGGACCATCTGGAGGTGTTGCAGAACAGAAAGATCAAGACGGTGATGGTGGATCGGATTCCCTGGCAGTCTTTTGGAACCAGCTTTGATGTGGTGGTTGAGGCCACCGGAAAACCGGATGGCATCGAGACTGCGCTCGATCTGGTTCACCCAGAGGGCATTGTCGTTGTGAAAACCACATCCCGGTATCCGTCAAAGATCGATCTGGCGCGTGTGGTTGTCGATGAGATACAGATCATCGGATCCCGGTGTGGCGATCTCACCCTGGCGTTATCGTATCTTGAAAAACAGCTTGTGAATGTCAATCCCCTGATTGAATCGGTTTATTCGTTTTCCGAGTTTGAGCACGCTCTAAAACACGCACAAGCTCCCGGCAGTAAAAAAGTCCTCGTCCGGTTGTCATGAAATCTATTCTGCGGGACGACGCATATTGTCGACGCCGATGGTCGGGATAATCTCCTCATAGGTTACCAGCCGGACGCGTTTTTCTTCGAGTGTTCTGCGAAACGCCGGTGAACACAACGCATCCAGTTCCGCCTGACGATGTACACTCATGCTGTCCAGGCCGAATGCATTGAGGTCTTGCAGGGCGTTCATTTCGGGAACGGTTTTTCCGATATGAAAAACCATCAGGTTGACGGTTCCGGGTTCAAGTCGTTTTGTAAAGGCCACCAGACTGTCTGTTTTGGCCTCGGGTGAGACCGAATAGATGGCGTTGGAGTAGGTTTCACCAAAATAGCGGGAAATACCGATACCATACTCTTTGGCGAGTGATTCGAGCAGAGCGCGGGTTTCCGGGGTACTCACGGCAGTGCTCATATGATGGTCCAGAACCTCCATGTCGAGGCCGCATGCCAGTGCCCGGTCTATCTGTGCGCGTAGCTCTTTTTCAATGTCTTCCAATGACGGATCGTTGGCGAAAAAGAGGGCGCGGGAGGGAAAAAAGAGACCACAGCTGTCCACCAGACTCGGAGTCGCGGCCGCTCCCACTACCGGCCCCCATCTATAGTGTTGCCATTCGGCGTTCAGAGTGAGATGAACCCCCACAGAGATTTCGGGGTGCTGTTTCAGCAGCTCCACCGCTTCTTGATACCAGGGGCAGGCAAACATGACCGAAGTGGAAAAGGAAATGCCCGAGGCAATCAGTTCTTCACACGCCATATTGACGGCATGACACATGCCGATATCATCACATCGGAT
>CAYPUH010000002.1:37053-49364 GCA_964413725.1 uncultured Cytophagia bacterium | reverse complement strand
ATATACCAAGGCACTTTTAATTGAAGCGCGATCTCGAATAATTTTTTCGAGTTTTTCACGTAAGTCCTTTACAAACATTATCTGTAAATGACCCACTCGATTCGTTAAAGAACCATTATTTCTCTTGATAAGATGAAGGGCTTTTTTGTATATTGTTTTTAAAAGTGTCCTCTCCATTTTCCAATATCTCAGGCGGTGGACCCCCTGGAGAGGAGTTGTACGGAACACAAAAACTGTCTTCCTATAGCCGCTTGTCAATTTTTGCCCCTCGAAAGCAACTCGAGTGGGAGTCCGATACGGGAGGAAACAAACTGGAGGAACCGCATACATATTATGGGTGTATGGAGAAAAACTTCGACATTTGATTCCGGAAAACTCTGGCTGGAGTGGCGACACCAGAGTGCCAGCAGGTTCTTGTCCAAGATATTTACCTGGATATTGACCGGCTATGTGTTTGGGATTTTTACAAGTATTTTGCTGAATCAAGTGGGACTGTATACCATTGCTCAGGATATCGCGAGGGTTGTCTTTTTTGCGGTGTTTGCTGTTGGTGTGACAGGAGCGTTTTTTGAAAATATGGTCTATGGTCAACATTTTCAAATTTCTGAAAACGGATTGCTTCAGCTCAAGCCTCTATTGGGATTCGAGCGGATGACCCGGTTACCTTTTTATGACAAACCGTTTGGACTCAAACTCGAATATCTGAATTGGACAGACATTCGCAAGATTTCATCAAAAGAGCGATCTTTGCGTCTGCAGCTCATGGATGATGATACGAATGTCGATATTGATGTGGATCCGGTCATCTCTTTTGTCAATTATAAACCCGATGGAACTCAGCGTCGGGCGGAGGCCCGGAAACGAAAATTTGGTTTGTTTGTATCCGATACCGCGCTGGCTGATCGAGTTGTTCAGACTGCCATCAACAGGGTTCGTGAATTGAAACGACAGCAGGGCCATTCCAATACCTGATGACCCGGTTTGATTTCTCAGGGTTTTTCCCCTTTTTTCGATCTGTTGGTGGTTTGGATTCAATTCATCCGAATATCCGAATTCATTTCGGAAAGGATAATCGTATGCCTACCCGCATAACTCCTCTTGATGTAAAAGCGTTCGCCAGTCAGGAAATTTACCGCAAAGGGGAGCAGATATTCGAAAACCAGCTCGTCAAGCACAGGTTTCAGACTCACTATGGTTTGCAGGCTACGGTCAGAAGCAATGGAAATTACCGGGTGGAGATGATCGTGGATGGGGAGCAGTTGTTCGGTCGATGCACCTGTCACGCCGGAAGCAGCCCCTGTGAACATCAGGTGGCCACTCTGCTCGCTTGGGTCATCGAGCCCGGCACATATATCAGTTATCAAAATCTCAGAAAAGCCATTCGCGTCAAAGACAAAAACACCCTGATCGATATTTTATTGAATCTGGTCGAGATATTGCCGGAATTGAGTCAGTTTTTCGTCAGTTTACCGGGCATCGATCCTGTCCGTGCCATCCGTGAGGAAGTGGCGGATATTTTCGACTTACCGCATTCACAAAAGATAGATCCACAAGAGATTGTCAAACCCTGTCAGATCTTTCTGGTCCGGGCAAAATTACTTCGTAGTGAAGGAGAATGGGCTCTGGCCAGAACCCTCTTGTTTGAAATTCTCAAGCGCATTCTCGCACTTGTGGAGCGGGAACAAACCCTGCGACCCTTTCGGGACAATTTTATTTTGGAATTGTCTGATGAATATGAAGAGCTGGCTCTCAATGATCCGGATTTTGCCGATCATCGGGACGATATGATCCGGGAAACGATGGAAATTCTGGACCTGGATGCTTCCGAGCTGGAGGGGGTTTTCCTCGATCAGCTTCAATCTAAACTCGATTTGAAATCCAGGAAGCGATCGGTTCGTTAGCGGGATTTCGACCCCCTCTCGAGCCTGTGTTTACCCGGGGATTCCGGTTCAGATATCCTCCAGTGTGATGGTTTCCTGAATCAATGGTATTGTTTCAGGCTCGGTCTCTGCGATACCAAAGGCTTGCCGGATGTTCTGCTTTATGGCGTCCAGTTCTCGCCTGTCAGTATAAACGGTTGCCATCACGTCGCCTTTGTTTACTCTGTCCCCCCGTTTTTTGTGAAGTGTAATGCCTGCCTTGTAGTCGATGCGATCTTTTATCTGTTTTCGTCCTCCCCCCAAATCCACAACCGCCTCACCAATGGTAAGGGCATCCACAGATTGTATATAGCCGCTCTGTGTGCTTTTACATTCCCAGACCCGTTCCGAGGGTGGATATGTTTCCGGGTGATGGATCACATGGGGATCACCGCCCTGTGATGTTATCATTTGGAGAAAGGTCTCCAGTGCCTTTCCCGACCGCAATCGGTCTCTCAGTCGTTCTCTGGCCTCGTCGAGAGATGTAGCCGCTTTGACCATAAACAACATGTGGGCGCCTAGCTCGCAGGTTACGGTCATTAAATCGTCTGGACCGTCTCCCCGGAGTGCAAAGATGGCTTCTCGGGTTTCCAGCCAATTGCCCACCGCATATCCCAGTGGCTGACTCATATCGGTGAGTATGGCGCGTGTGGGCAGCCCGTTAAAGCTGGCGGTTCGAATGATCTGCTGTGCAAGCTGACGGGCTGACTCGATATCTTTCATAAAGGCACCGGACCCGGTTTTGACATCCAGGACCAGCCCCTCCAGGCCTTCGGCGAGTTTTTTGCTGAGAATACTGGCTGTAATGAGGGGAACAAAGGGTACGGTGGCAGTCGATTCCCGTAGTGCATACATCTTTTTGTCTGCAGGAACCATACGCTCGGTCTGCCCGACCATGCATACCTTGAGACCATTCATTTGCCGGTAGATCTCCAGAGTGTCGAGAAGTGTCTGCATACCGGGAATGGCATCGAGTTTGTCAAGCGTCCCGCCGCTGTGACCCAAACCGCGTCCTGAAATCATGGGGACGGCCAGTCCGGCTGATGCCACTAAGGGAGCCAGAACCAGCGAGACTTTATCCCCCACACCTCCCGTACTGTGCTTGTCGACCACAGGTCCCAGATTCGCAAATTGCAGTCGTTCCCCGGAATGGAGCATGGCTGAGGTCAGTGCCGAAATTTCATCTTCATCCATACCCCTCAGAGCGATGGCCATGAGTAACGCAGCCATCTGATAATCCGGCATGTCGCCATGTGTATACTGACCGACCAGTTCCTTGATTTCGTCAGATGTTAGCGAGTGTCCATCTCGTTTTCGTTCAATGAGTCGAATCGGATTCATCATACTCTCTATATTGGTGGTGTGGGCTGTTTTTTAAACATACAAAACCGGTTGACAACAATCAAATCCAATCTCGGGTAAATAGCGTTTGACCGGGAGTAATTTTTTGGTTATGTTAAAGATCTTATGATATGTCCTCAAACCTTCTGATTCCGGGATCACTATGCAGACAGTATGGGAAACGGTTTCTATTGTGGCACCTGTATTCCTAATCGTTTTCCTGGGTATGTTTCTGAAACGAATCCGTATCCTGGATGACCACTTTATTCAGGTGTCCTCCCGGCTTGTTTTTATGGTGGCATTGCCGGCACTGGTCTTTCACAAGATATCCCAAACCGATATCACTCAGGTCATGAGCATCCGACAAATTGCTCTGGCCTATGTTTCTCTCCTGCTCTTTTTTGTCGTGTTGTGGGGGGTCGGTCATGTGATATCTGATCCCCGGGAACGGGGTGCCTTTATGCAGGGATCGTTTCGCAGCAATTATGCCATTTTGGGATTTGCTCTTATCCAAAACGCTTTTGGCAATCATGCTCTTGCCAATGCTGCGGTGCTGTTGGCGTTTGTCATGCCCCTCTACAATATCATGTCCGTAACGGCTCTGATTCTTCCCCTGCAACATTCTCACAAGAGACCGTTGCGGCATACGCTCTATCACATTCTGTTGAATCCACTGATTCTGGCAGCTGTGCTGGCTCTGCCGGTATCCTATTTTAGCGTTCCCATACCGGCCATGCTCAACACATCGATTGGGTATATCGCGTCCGTAACTCTGCCCATCGCGTTGTTGGGAATCGGAGGCTCCCTGAGCGTCTCGGGGATTTCGCGTCATTTCCGATGGTCTGCTTTGGCATCATTCTTTAAGCTGATAGTGATGCCGGCTTGTTTTACGACGGTGGCGGTGTATATGGGGTTTCGGGGTGAATCTCTCGCTGTCCTGTTCTTTTTGTTCGCCGCACCCTCAGCGGTCGCAGGATATCCCATGGCCAGGGCGATGGGCAGCAGCGGCGAACTGGCCGGGAATATCATTCTCATATCTACCCTGGGCGCAATCATTACTCTTTCTATCGGTCTTTATGCTTTGAAAATCCTGTCCTTGATTTGAATGGCCTATAGCCAATCAACGGGGTCAATTTTGCCGTCTGCATACCGCCTTTATTGACCCTATTTAAGTATAGCAATCGAGGAACCTGCTTTGACCCTTCAGAGGGCGTTCCGAACCCTTTTGAAATCGGTATGTGGGTCAACTATTATGAGGAGATCTGCCGTGAGACATCTGGTCACTATCATTTTATTCGTCGGGATGATGGGTGTAAACGCTGAGGCCCAGCAAGGATGGTACTGGCAAAATCCTTCTCCACAGGGTAACACACTCTATGACATTCATTTTGTCTCCGAAACCCAGGCCTACGCGGTCGGTGAGGAGGGAATTGTTCTCAAAAGTACGGACTCTGGAGCGTCATGGGAGATGGTGAGGGTAGACACCAATGCTGTTTTTCTGGGATGTACTTTTGTCGACGCAAATGTGGGCTATGTTGTGGGAGAAGGCGGGGTGATCCTGGCCACTGATGATGGAGGTGCCAGCTGGACCCGGCAGGCCAGTGGTACCACGCAGGATCTCCATGCCGCTCTGTTTTTTGATGCCAGTTCCGGTTATGTGGTGGGCGATGGAGGTACGATCCTCGAAACGCGAAATGGGGGGGATACGTGGTCCGCTCTGACCAGCGGTACGGTTGAGCCCTTGTATGATATCACCAAAAATGATATTGCAGCCCTTGTGGCGGTCGGTGGAAGTGGTGTCATCCTCTCTTCCGGTGACGGGGGAGCGAACTGGAGCCCGCAAACCAATCCGTATCCATCTGCGTTTCATTCCATATACGCCATCAACAATACCACCTGGGCTGCCGTGGGCGCCCAGGGACGCATCATACGATCCGAGGGTGGCTATGATAACTGGCAGGCTATCAGTTCACCGGTGGGATCCGACCTGCAGTCCGTGGTCTTTGTGAGCGACACCTATGGTGTTGCTGTCGGAAAGTCCGGAGCAGTGGTAAAAACCCTCAATGGTGGGACAAGCTGGGCGAGTCAGTCCAGCGGCACATCCAAAGCGCTCAACGCAGTGGGTTTTTCAGATCAAAACTCGGGTGTGGCGGTCGGTGCCGATGGATTGATCTTGCAGACATCCGATCTGGGTACCTCCTGGAGTTCTCTCAGCATTGCCAATACCACGGTTTCACTGCACGGAGCTCATGTTCTGGATGAGAATTATGCCGCTGCTGTGGGCGTCTTTGGCACCATCGTTCGTACCATGGACGGTGGCGCCACCTGGAATACCCTGATCAGTGGAACGTCTGCCACGCTTGAAGATGTATATTTTATCGATGCCCAGACCGGAATCGCCGTGGGCGCCAGTCACACCCTGTTGCGCACCACAGACGGTGGAACCAACTGGAATTCTATCGACACCGGAAGCCTGAACAGTTTTTATGCCGTCGATTTTGTCTCCGAGACCAAAGGCTTTGTCTGTGGTACCGGAGGGGAATTGTTAAAAACAGAGAATAGCGGACAATCGTGGACAACGGTGAATTCGGATGTGGACAATATCCTGTTCGATATCGATTTTGCCGATAGCGATACCGGCCTGGCCGTAGGCCTTTCCGGTGCCATCACGAGAACCACAGACGGGGGGGCGACCTGGACAGATGTGAGCGAAACCGGGAATCTCTTTTCGGTTTCGTTTGCAGATCCAAATACTGCTGTAGCGGTGGGATTTAACGGTGATATTCGGCGGTCCACCGATGGCGGGCAGACCTGGTCCATCGTCACTCCCCAGGTTACAACCGAAAATCTGCAGTCTGTGGTGTTTGTCAACGCGCAGACCGGTTACGTGGCCGGAAGTAACGGTACCCTGCTTCGATCCGATGATGCCGGGCAGACCTGGTTCCGACAGGTTCCCCATACCTCGGAATCACTCTATGCGGTTGCGTTTTTTGATTCCTATACCGGAATGACTGTTGGAGATGCGGGTACGATTCTCAGAACCGAAGACGGTGGCTTGCCGGTGGAGCTGGCTTCATTTACCGCCTCATTGCAGAAAGAGACCCGAACCGTGCTGTTGCGTTGGAGCACGGTATCCGAATCCCAAAACTATGGCTTTGATGTTCAACGACATGTTGCGGGAGCACCGGGTTGGCAGACGGTGGGATTTGTTCCCGGAAGCGGGACGACTCAGACACCTGTATCCTATGATTTTGTCGATACACTGCCGGTCACGCCCGGAGACTATGTCTGTTATCGACTGTTGCAACAGGATATCGACGGAGCGGTGTCCTATTCCGATGAAATTCGTATCGAGCTTGGCCGGACGGTGCGGGGATTTGATTTGCTGCCCAATTACCCCAATCCGTTCAATCCGATGACGACCCTGACATACAGTCTCGACCATGAACAGGTTGTGACGTTGAGCATATACAACATGCGCGGACAGAGGATCGCTACGCTGGTCGACGGTGTACAACGGGCGGGTCATCACCATGTTGTATGGAACGCCAATGGCCTGTCGTCGGGTCTTTATTATGGCCGACTCGAGAGCGGTGACCGGATCGAGTCTCAACCGCTTCTCTATCTCAAATGATCCATCATGATCAAAACTGTCTATCGCGATTCCGTATCGATGCTGGGCATCGATACGGGGTCGTTTCACACGCCGAGCTATGTGGCCTGGCTCCAGGGCGGTCGAATCTGGTATGATCAATACCGTCCTGGACCCGGTTCCTGGCTTCCGGTCCCCCCGTCCGGGGTCTCTCCTCCAGCGTGTATCGCTGTCGATGCCCCCCAGGGCTTGCCCCTGCTGACAGCAGAACCTGCCATGCGTCCCTGCGATCGGGATGCCGCAACGCCGACGAAACGCTTACCCAAAACCCGGGATCAATTGCAGTCCTGGCGTCTCTATCGTCCCCTTATAGAGGTGGGCATCGATCTTTTTTGGTGGTGTCACACCTCCCGACAACATACCGTATTCGGCTGTGGACCCCGGGTCGGCACCCTTGTGTGCGAAAGCTATCCGCGCTATATTCTGAAGCGGCTTTCTCCAGAGATTCGGATCCCCTCCAAGCGGCGCGAGCCAATATCCTATTCAGAGGTTGTGATCGATACCATCAGGGCTCAGGGTCTTGAACCCGGACCGGTGGTGCGGCCCTCGGTGGATCAGTGTGATGCCCTGTTGTGTGCTGTCGCGGCCCGTGCATTATGTAATGCAGAAAATGACTTTCCGGCAGGTACAGTGGGTACCCCTCCGGTGGCGGATGAAGAGGCCCGAGTGCTCCGAGATGGATATATCGTGAGTCCCTGAGGCCGTGACATGTGTGTTTTCCGCTTTGTTCAACTCAGTCGTAATACGAAGATAGGTGACAAGTGATGCGGTATGGACAAAAAAAAGGCTACCCAAGCGGGTAGCCTTTTTTTTTGTTAGAGGGCGAGATCTATTTGATCATCACCATTCGTTTTGTTTCCTGAAAATCGCCGGCCGTCAATCGGTAAAAGTAAATACCAGAGGGGGCGATTCTGCCATTCTGGCCGGTTCCATCCCACTGGAAGGTATGCAGGCCGGATCCGATATTGCCCTTGGCGAGGGTGCGGATCAGGCGGCCCTGAATGTCAAACACCTGTAGGGTTACGTTGGCATCCTTTTGTGTGGGGATGTTAAAGCGAATGGTGGTACCAGCGTTGAACGGATTGGGATAGTTGTTATAGAGTACGTAATCTTCTGGAGTGGCTTCAACAACATCCAATGCCAGGTTTTGCGTTTCTCCACCGACTGCGGGTGGCGCCATGGGACGATCACATTCGATCCAGGTGGGATCGGACTCGTCGGCATTCTCCGCCAGACCGAGAAAACCATGATTGATGTTCACGGTGAGATCGTGGGCAATCTGTCCGCTTCCTTCATCAAAGGGATAATAGGCGACCAGGCCATCCTCTTCACCCGTGATTCCGTTATACATGGATTCATTGATTTGTTCACTGGTACGAGCCCTGTTCCAGATACGGAGGTCGTCCAGTATGGCATCGAGGTGATATTCATAGCGGGTTAGCCGCCTTACTGCACCGATAATCAATTCGCCATACAGAGTGCGAGGTTCAACCGTAGCGGCTTTAACCACTTCGACGGTACCATTCATGTAGAGTTTGGCTGTTCGGGTATCATGATCATAGGTCGCTGCAAAGTGATACCATTCATTGGCCTCCAGTTCCGTTGAAGAGGGACCCACGGGGACGGTCATGCGCGTGTATCCGCCACCGATGGACGTCCGCAATGCACCGTGGAGGCGAGCACGACTGCCATAGAAGCCGATATAATACTCATCCCAGGATCCCTTTTCCAGCACACGGGACCAGGATTGATGCGGATTGTCGGTTTTGATCCAGAATTCGATGGTAAAATTGTCCGCTACATTGAGAGTGGTATCCGGAAGAACGCGGACGAGGTCGTCAATACCATCAAAAGAGAGCGCATAATTGATTTCCTGAGGTGGCTCGATCACGATAGCAAACGGTTCATCGCTCATATCAGAGGGATCTTGGTCTTCCGGATCATAGACTTTCACCCATGCCGAGTCGGTGGCGACGTCGGGAACCGTCCATTCAACCGCACCGGAATCGGGTTGATCGGTGGCAATGGATAGCCATGTCTGACCGTTATCGAGACTGACATCGACGTTGACCAAGCCGTCATAGTCTTCTGAATCCCAGTTGACCATATACTGGCTGCCGGTGGCAAGTTCCTCGCCACCGTTGGGAGCGATAAGGGTGAGAGATTCACCGGAGGTGCTTTGAGGTACGATTGCAAAGGGCCCATCACTCATATCGAGGGGATCCTGATCGGTTTCATCATAAACCCGGACCCACGCTGAATCGGCTGTCAGGTTGGGGGGGGACCAATTAAAGGCACCCGAGTCGGGTTGATTGGTGGCGATGGTAGACCATGTGGATCCATTATCAATACTGACGTCGATGGATACCAGACCGGAAAAGCCATCAGAGTCCCAGATAATTTGATGGACCTGACCGGCGGTCCAGATTTCACCGCCATTGGGAGCGGTGACGGTCAGGGTTTCACCCTGAGTGGACTCTGGTAGGATTTCAAATACCTCGTCGCTGGAATCGTTAAACTGGGGCTGACTGTCGTCATAGACCTTGACCAGGCATTTTTTTGAGGGCGTATTGGGAACGAGCCAATCGAAGGAGCCGTTGGCAGCCTGTCCTGTGGCAATCGTCGTCCAAGTAGCACCACTGTCAGCAGAAAAGTCGACACCCACAGTGCCGCCAAAATATGAAGATGTCCAGGTGACTTGCTTGGTCATCCCCGCCATCCATTCTTCGCCGCCATTGGGTTGGGTGACTGTGAATTCCGGATCGGGATCGATGAAATCAAAGGGTCGCCAGGACTTGTCATAGGGACAGGTCTCTGTGCCGTTGGGTAGGAGATAGAGATTGCCTTCGTCGTCCTCATAATCGCCCACGTTCCAAATAAACGAACCATCATTATCGGTATTGGATGCCAGCGTGATACGCTGTTGGCTGGGGATCAGCTCGAGGATGATGGTCATGTCACCGCCAACATTTCTGGAATCCCAGCGAATTTCGTGAGGTTTCATCCGGGGCACGGCGTCGTTCTCCAGAGGCGACTGGATGGAGACCATCCGGTGCGGCTTTTGACCCCAATAGTGCGCGTTCAGGTCATTGGTCACCACGATACGATCGAGTCTGGAATAATGTTCACGACCGCGGAAGGTGATAGTATGGTTACCGGCATCGAGTTTGAGCAGCAAGGGATCCATTTCAGCGCGAACGTTGGCGATGCCCTCATCGCCGCGTCCCGAAACGGTGTCCCATGCCCATTTCGCTCCCTTGATCATATCCCAGATGTACTCGGGGCCGCCATCCACAGATATGAAGAAGGAGTTTCGGGTACTTCCGGCACCAAAACCATGTGCCCAAACCACATAGACACCCGCTTTATCGACGTTAAAAGAAAGGTCAACGGTTCCGGCACGATTGTCATACGAGTAGACAAAGGTACAGTCAAACGCCCGCCCGTCTTTTCCGAGGATCATGGGACGGCTGATGACACCATCTTCGGCTTCCATGGTGTATTCCCGTTTCCAGTTCAGAGGTTCGGTGACGGTATTGGGAGTACTCTGTACGAAATAGGTGTCGTCGCTGGCATCTTCGACTTTGATCAGAGCCTGGGTGGTGGGCACTCCGGGAACGTAGGTTTGATAGTGATTTGAATTTGCAATTTCGCTGACCAGGTATTGCCAGTTGGCGCCATTGTCCCAGGAATAGAGAATATTCACATCCGTGACCGGGTTGGCAAATTGCCAGTAAACATGCAGATCGTCACCGATCTGGAACGTTTCGCCATTGGGGTGGATCAGCAGATCCTGAGGCGCGATGGGAGCTGTGGACACAACCCGTGCCGGATCATTGGGTGCGGCTCCCAGTGCACCGTTGAGATTACCGGTTTTATCGGTGAGTACGGTACCGGTGCCGTTCATGTCGTAATAGCCCAGCAGATCGGGCTCCATGCCACTCAGAGGAACATTTTTATAGGTGTTGATTTCAGCCGCGGTTTTGACGGTGGTCCAAAAGCGAAGATCATCGACCAGGCCATCCAGGCCGAATGTCATGTTGAGGTTGTTGCCGACGTTGGTGGCTTGATTGACGACAGGAAGTTCATAAAGTGGATCGGTACCAGAGGCATCCTGACTGCCATTGATAAAGAGCTTGGCGGTGTATGATCCCCCACCAGCATCTTCTACCGTGACGGCTATGTGATACCAGGTGTTTTGGCTTAACGTGGAGGTCGAAGAGAGTGTGATACCGGCTCCGTTTTTGGAATTGAATTGAACGGTACCGCTGGCATCGACATAAAGAGCAAAAACGTCTTTGCGTTGTAACAATCTCGGTTCAACGCTTAAATCCGCAATATTGACCCACATTTCCATGGTGAAACCGGATGTGAGTTGATCGTGAAGCCCTGAATTGTAAGGTATGGTGGCCTTGTCATCCAGGTCGCTGTCGAATTGTAGTGCTTTCCCTGCATCGGGTGCAACGGCAGCCCAGGACAGGGATACAGTCAACAGCATCATGATGGTTAGCATGTATCGAATCATTTTCATAAGGTCTCCCTCGTCATAACGTTCACTTTTTCATAAGGTTGTCAGAATGGATTTCCGGTCTGAATACGCTATGGAGTCCAAACGGCAAGTTTAAAACGGATGGATCAATTATCACCTCCTCGGGTTGGATTAAGATTTCCGGCGCAGCATAGTATACAGTGCTTATGGTGGTTATCTTGGATGTCAATATGACACGATCTGTCAATACGGACGCAAATGTGCTCTATCAATGACTGAAACCACCCTTTGATGTTTTTCAGAAACGGAAGCCGTACTCAGAAGCTGGTAAGAACAGCACACAGGCTGTCGAATGCGGGAAGATCAAAGATGCTGGCAACGAATTATTATCACTATTTGCCGCAACAGCGCTGCCTGGTAAATTAATCCCCAAATCCCCAAAAGAACAGTGCTCAATAGTAAAATAGGAAAACTATATTTAATATCAAATAGAAAAGTATAAAAAGGTGATTTTAATCAACAAATCGTCGTTCCGGGGTGATCCGGATTCTGGAGTTACAGAACCCGGATCGTCTGCGCTTTATGGGGCTGTTGGGTCTTCCAGGAACCGGCGAACCCGTCTCAGGGTGCGGTGTCGGTACTCGGAATAGTCTGGATCAACGGGATTCAAACTATTGATCCGAACCTTGCCATCGCTGTGGATAAAGCGGTGATCTCCGATATACATGGCCACATGAGTGATTCTGTCGGGAGTCACACCGAAAAATAGCAGATCTCCGACATTGATTTGACTTAATGTACTGTCCAAAGGCACGGCGCGACCGGACTCGACCTGCATATTGGCATCGCGTGGGATCGTGATGCCGTGGAACTTGTAGATGGTATTTGTAAATCCGGAGCAGTCAAAGCC
>CAYPUH010000002.1:0-37043 GCA_964413725.1 uncultured Cytophagia bacterium | reverse complement strand
ATAGCTCGTAGCTTGAATCAAATAGGGGCCCCTACGGGCAATTCACCAGGGTTCATCCGCCAGTTAAATTTGAACTCATTTTGCCGGAACGACCTATTCGCTGCTTTTGCTGAACGTCCTCCCCAAAAGTAGGGTATCCCCATAAAGGTTTTGGCCGTTCGCACCAGATCTTCTTTTGAGGGGACTTGGTTTTGAACGTCAGTTAGAGACCTCACGGTCTTGTTCTTGACATATCCGATTTTTCCATCCGGACACCTGACCTGGGTCCAACTGTCCCCGGTCGCCTGATGTTCGACGATGGCTCCGGCCACGATATCAGACACCGGTATCGATTGCGATGTGGAATCCCGATAGATATGGCCAACAGATTCCATATAGACAACTTTGGGGACCTTTTGCCAGTCCTCCAGCTGTTTGACAGTCATAGGCTGTACAAAAGGGGTCAGCATCCAGCCGAGGTAACCATCATAGAGCTGTACCAGGTAGTAATAATCCTGTTTTTTGAGAATACGGACACGGTCCCCCATGATGCCCTGGTTGATATTTTCAGAACGAACATCCGGTTCGCGTCTCTGATAGGCCGTGCTGACACAGATAACCCCATGACTCGAGTCGCCAACAGCCGCCTCTGGCAGCACAGTGATATCGTCGATAATGATCCCATCCGTATGGCGGTTGAGTCGGGCAATCAGCGAGTCGTGGGCGGTCGGATGGGATGTCTCACCCGCTAAAAACAGTGTGTCCTGTTTGAGGGTGATTTCGATAGCATAGATATCCAGCCGGCTGTCGGGGCAGAATTCCTGCTGGGTGTGTTCTAGGATGGATGTCGGGGTATCGGTGACATTGGGCTGAGACCAAAGGTGGGGAACCAATACCCACAATAGACTGATCAGGATCAGATGATAGCGTTTCACGTCGTACTCCTTTGAATGAACGGTAATCTGAATAGGGATCCGGATTCGGTGCACCGCACCCCCAACTCATTCATCTTGTTGTCGTTGCCACTTGAATAAATTGATCAATATCCACAAAGAAAGCGTTTCACAAGGATAAATTTATTTGGCTATTGTTAACACAATATCCGGAATTGTGATTGAATAAACAGAGACAAGAAATTATATTTTTTGTTGAACCCCTCTTTTTGTATACTAGATCACAAGCCCCTTTCCGCGACGAATGACCTCGGGTTCCTCTGTTGTGAGATCGATGACAGTGGACGGCTCCAGGCCACCGACTCCATTATCAAGAAACAAATCGGCCTGGTGCCTGAATGTCTCTTCGATGAGATCGGGTTCATTTATATAGGGTGTGTCTGGCAAGGACGCGCTGGTGCTGATGATCGGATTTCCAAGATGGGAGAGCAACTCCTGACAAACAGTATTGGCTGGAATTCGGATACCGACGGTTTTGCGACGTTCCAGTAATATTCTGGGCACCTGCTTGGTCGCTTCAAGGATGAAGGTATAGGGTCCTGGAAGCAAGTGTCGCATAATTTTGTACGCCGGGGTGGAGACATGGGCATATTGGGCTATATCCTTGAGATCCGGACAGATGAAACTCAACAGTTTTTTTTTGTTTTTTCCTTTAATTGAATAGATTCTTTCAACCGCTTTTTTATTAAACAGATCGCATCCCAATCCGTAAACGGTGTCAGTAGGATAAACAATGACTCCACCGTCATTCAAAACCTGCTCTGCCTTGAGGAGAGCCCGCCGACTGGGATGCTCCGAGTGTATGGTAATGCGTTCGATCATAAGGAGTTCCTTTATTGAAAAATTGGCTGTTGGTGTTTTTTTAAGAGTATCCTTTTGACCGTTATGTTGGTGGATGCGATCCATCCGGGCTCTTTTACCATCATTGTTTGTAATCTGAAACATAAAGAGAACCGCTCGCTTTTGCAAGATAATTTTGTTCGCTGCGTTTGCTTCCAGTGATGAAACGGTCCGGATAACCCCTCTGTTTGAAAACCTTTTAAAAGGGCCCACACATTCCCGTTTGTGCACTGGATTTATGATTTAATGTCGCCGGATGCAGCTCTTGGCCGGAATAGTGTATGTGCTTGTTTTGTTAAGTCTTAGTGTACCGATCGCGTGTGGGTTGCCCTATATATGAAATATGGCCTTGAAAAACCCCTGTCGGGCGGCTTTTTGTCCCGATTGTAGCCAGGTATCGATATGTTTTCCGATGGGTGTCATTCCTATCCTGAATGGAATGGACCTTTTTGAGTATTGATGTTAGCAGGGAAACACACCCTCGGGTGAGGAAAGCTGTTTCCATAACAAAGCCACTGGGAGATTGGCTGGATTCGTGATGGTTTATCAGAGTGAAGTCAATTCCCTGTCCGCAGCTGGATTGTTTTTTAATTATCGGGAATCATTCTTGTTCAAAATAGATTTTTGCAACAAAAGAAGGATAACCACAGAGCGTTTATCTAAATGATCAGAAAGGATGATAGTGTGAATACTCGAATAAGCCTCAAAGTCTGTGTTGTTGGGGCCGGTCAGGTTGGTTCCACATTTGCATATGCATTGATGATACGTGGCCTGGCGGCAGAGATTGTGTTGATCGACCGGGATGAAAAGCTAGCAGAGGGTCAGGCAGAAGATATGAGCCATGGGTTACCCTATGTGAGGCCTACGAATATTCATGTCGGTGATTATTCCGATTGTGAGAATGCCGATATTGTGGTGATTACTGCGGGCGCTGCGCAGAAACCCGAAGAAAGTCGCCTTGATTTGACGCAAAAAAATGTGGATATCTATAGAAGAATTATCCCAGAGATCACCCGATACAACGACTCTGCCATCCTGATTGTTGTGTCCAATCCGGTAGATGTTTTGACCTATGCTGCTGTAAAATTTTCCGGATATCCCAAAAACCGGGTAATGGGTTCAGGGACCACTCTGGACAGCGCCCGGTTTCGATATCTCATCAGCAAGCATTGCCAGGTTGATCCTCGAAATGTACATGCGTATATCGTTGGTGAACATGGCGATAGTGAGGTGCCGGTATGGAGTTTGGCTCATATTGCAGGGATGAGGCTGGAACGGTATTGTCAGCAGTGTCCCCATCGCTGTCCCGGAATTCCAAAGGATGAGATATTCGAGCAGGTACGCACCGCAGCTTATCATCTGATCGAAAAAAAAGGTGCGACCTATCATGCCATCGGCCTGGCTACCCTTACCATCATCGAAAGTATCGTCCGCAACCAGTCTTCAATTTTGACAGTGTCGACATTATTGGAGCACTATGACGGGATCAGTGATGTCTGTATCAGTGTTCCATCGATCGTGAATCGTAGTGGAGCGGTATCTCAGGTCACCTTGCCGTTTAATGACGAAGAACATACCAAACTCAAGCAATCCGCGGGAATAATCCGGGAGGCCATTGAACAGGTCGGACTGGCAGAATAACGGTCCCCTTGCTATTCAAAGTATGATCCTGGACGATGCTGGTGAGCCTCCCTTATGGTAGCGACCTGCTGAAAAACAATGCACTTTAGCTGGTGATCCGCCTATCTGCTGGTTTCGCCGGGAACTGTTTGCTTGTCCGGGCATTACAAATGAAAAATAACGAGGCGCTGCGGATCGCCCAGCTGTTTGCGACCAGATATGTGCTTCTCTGTAAACGGACTGGTCTTTATTGACTGCTCCGTACCGGCGTTTCGATGGAAAAGAGGTATGGCCTTGGATGCGTCCGGTAACATTTTTTACAGAATTGAACGGATATTGGGCGGTAGGTAAAAAAGCCTTTGAATTTAGTGTGCTAATTTGCTAATTTTGTAAGCTTTCAGAGTTCTTGCTACATTTTCAGATCCTTTCGTTCCGTTTTATCATACCGCAACAGGGAATACGGCAACAGACGCATCATCCATTGTCGGGCCGACTCTGACGGGTGGGATCGCCAAGAACGTGATGAGGCGATCTGTGTGAGCCGAATCCGGACAGGATGCTTGGTATAATGGACCGGACGGTATTGTATGGGAATACGATCTTGAAACGGGCATACGTTGCCAAGGAGATAGACACGAACATGGGCCTTGTATCACTCAGTAAGGGACTCGACATTCCGATCGATGGAGCTCCCCAGCAGCAGGTTGTCGATGAAAAGGGGGTTTCAAAGGTTGCACTTTTGGGACAGGATTACATTGGCATGAAACCCACCGTGTTGGTAGACGAAGGCGATCATGTCAAGCTGGGTCAGGTTGTTTTTGAGGACAAGAAACTGTCAGGTGTCAAATACACCGCACCGGGGACAGGAGTGGTTCGAGGAATCAATCGGGGCGAAAAGCGGTTTTTTCTTTCCATGGTGATCGAACTGGATTCCGGTTCCACAGAGCAAGTGACCTTTCCACGCGTGTCGCCAGAGCAGCTCACCTCCTCCGATCGGGACGGGGTTGTCGAAAACCTGATCGAATCCGGGACGTGGCCTGCCATCAGACAACGTCCGTTCGGAAAAGTGGCGGATCCCGCAGACATCCCACATTCCATTTTTATCACGGCCATGGACACCAACCCTCTCGCACCGTCCATAGACGCGATATTAAAAGGACGAGAGGAAGAATTTGAAAATGGGTTGCGGGTTTTGGCCGCATTGACAGAGGGGCAGCTTTATGTCTGTACCTCTCCCGAAGCGGATATTCCGTTACCAGATCTGCCTTCCCTTTCCTTGGAGCATTTTTCCGGTCCTCATCCGGCGGGTAATCCCGGCACTCACATTCATTTTCTGGATCCGGTCAGTCGAAACAAAACCGTCTGGAATGTTGATGCCAAAGATGTTGTTGCCATCGGTCATTTGTTTGCCACCGGTGAGATCGACACCACGCGCGTCATTTCTTTGGCAGGGCCAGGAGTCAAGAGTCCGCGGCTCATCAAGACCCGGTTGGGAGCATATATTCCGCAACTGACAGAAGGAGAGGTCACGGATGGGGATCAGCGGGTGATTTCCGGGTCTTTATTGTCAGGACGGGTTGCGAATGGACCGGTCGCCTATCTGGGACGGTTTCATCAACAAATCTCTGTGATCCCTGAGGGACGTCAGCGTGAATTTCTGGGGTGGCTGAATCCCGGTGCTCATTTGTACTCTCTGAAGCGGATCGTGTTGTCTCGATTTCTACCCAGCAAACAATTTTTCTTCAATACCGCCTTGAATGGTGGGCGACGTGCCATTGTACCCAATGACAGTTATACAAAAGTGATGCCTTTGGATATACTGGCCACTCCGTTGTTGCGAGCCATCGCTGTTCAGGATGTAGAAGATGCGGAACACCTGGGAGTGCTCGAATTGGTGGAAGAAGATCTGGCGCTCTGTACCTTTGTGTGTCCTTCGAAAATTGACCATGGAAACGTGTTGAGAGAGACGTTAACCTTAATAGAGAAGGAAGGCTAGTGAAGTTCTTACGACGAATCCTCGATAGACAAGAGAAGCACTTTCTCAAGGGCGGGAAGCTCGAACGGCTCTACCCCTTATACGAGGCGATTGACACTTTTATGTATACTCCGGGTAAAGTGACGCGTTTGGGCCCTCACATTCGTGATGTAATGGATCTTAAAAGAATGATGGTCATGGTGGTCTATGCCCTTATTCCCACTGTGTTGATGGCGCTGTACAACACGGGCTATCAGGCCAACCTGGCGATTCAGCAGGCCGGTGAAGCCGCTTCCATGAGCTGGCAAAAGGATGTGATTTCGGCTCTGGGCATTGGATTTGATCCTTCCAGCCTATTTGTGAATGTGATCCATGGTGCTCTCTATTTTATACCGGTTTATATTGTCACCATTGCCGTGGGTGGGTTTTGGGAAGTTGTGTTTGCCGTGGTGCGGCGGCACGAAATCAATGAGGGCTTTCTGGTCACCAGTCTGCTTTTCCCTCTCATCCTGCCCCCGACGATTCCGTATTGGCAGGTGGCGTTGGGAATCAGTTTTGGTGTGGTCATCGGCAAAGAGGTGTTTGGTGGTGTGGGGATGAATATTCTGAATCCGGCTTTGACGGCCCGCGCATTTCTCTTTTTCGCCTATCCGGCCGAGATTTCGGGAGACAAGGTGTGGGTGGCTCTGGATGGATTCAGTGAAGCCACGGCGCTGGCGCGGCTGGCCGATCCGGCGATGGAAATGGCCACCTCCTGGATGGATGCCTTTCTGGGGTTTATTCCCGGTTCTATGGGAGAAACATCGACGCTGGCCTGTCTGATCGGTGCGGCCCTTTTGATTGTCACCGGAGTGGGGTCATGGCGCATTATGCTCAGTGTCTTGGTGGGTATGGTCGCCATGTCATGGACGTTTAATCTGATTGGTAGCGAAACCAATCCGATGTTTCAGGTCACCCCTCTTTGGCACCTGGTTTTGGGCGGGTATGCATTTGGTGCGGTGTATATGGCCACCGATCCCGTCAGTGCCACCATGACCGAATCCGGAAAATACATCTATGGACTGTTGATCGGTATCCTGGTGGTGCTGATCCGGGTGATCAATCCGGCATTTCCTGAAGGAATGATGCTCGCGATTTTGTTTATGAACGTTTTTGCTCCGATCATCGACAAGGTGGTCATCAATCGAAATATCAAGAGGAGACAGTTGAGACATGTCGGCTGACAGTACAAAAAAGACCCTCATCGTGGCATTGGGTGTCTGTCTGGTCTGCTCGATTCTGGTATCGACGGCAGCGGTGTCGTTGAATCAAATCCAGAAGGAGAATAAAAAAATTGACCGATTCAAGAATATACTCGAAGCTGCGGGAATTGAAGCAGATGGCTCTGTGGAGAAAATCTATCGGGAGCGTATCGAGTCGGAAGTAGTAGCACTCGAAAATGGTGAGACGATGGATTCGACTTTATACCCTGATGAGTTGGATCCGGTTCGTTTTGATATCGATGCGCTTGTCGGTAATCCCGAATGGAGTTTGGCAATACCCCCAAAACAGGATGTCGCTCAGATTAAGCGCATGCCCTCACATATGGCGGTCTATGAGGTCCGAGAAAACGACAACATCCAAAAGCTGATTTTACCGGTTTATGGCAAGGGTTTGTGGTCGACCATGTATGGTTTTTTAACTCTGGGTCCTGATCTTCAAACCATCAAAGGCATTACGTTTTATGAGCATGGAGAAACTCCCGGTCTGGGTGGCGAAATTGACAATCCCAAGTGGAAACAGCAATGGGACGGCAAACAAGCATTCGGTCCGGAAGGGGATGTCCGTATTCAGGTGATCAAGGGAACGGTCGACGCCACGGATCCGAATTCCCAATATAAAGTGGATGGCCTTTCCGGTGCGACCATTACCAGTCGTGGAGTGGACAATATGATTCAATTCTGGTTGGGCGAAAATGGCTATGGTCCCTTTTTGGATGAACTGAAGGAGGAAGGGACGCATGAATAAAAAATACAAAGAATTGCTATTCGATCCGGTATTCAACAACAATCCCATCGGTCGGCAGATTCTGGGTATCTGTTCCGCTCTGGCCGTCACATCCAAGTTGGAAACGTCCATCGTGATGTCATTGGCCGTGGTGTTTGTGCTCTCATTTTCCAACCTGTCGGTCAGTGCGATTCGGAAACATATTCCCAGTAGTATTCGCATTCTGGTTGAGATGACCATCATCGCGTCTCTGGTGATCATTGCCGATCAGGTGATCAAAGCCTTTGCCTATGACATCAGCAAACAGCTCTCAGTTTACGTAGGATTGATTATCACCAACTGTATTATCATGGGACGTGCGGAAGCCTATGCCCTGAAAAATCCGCCGGGTATGAGTTTTCTGGATGGTGTCGGAAATGCTCTGGGATACAGTTTTATCCTGGTGACCGTTGGTGCCTTTCGTGAATTTTTTGGTGCGGGCAAACTACTGGGTGTACAGATTCTGCCTCTGAGTACAGAAGGTGGGTGGTATGTCCAGAATGGATTGTTGCTGCTACCGGCCAGTGCGTTTCTACTGATCGGTTTTATCATTTGGACGATTCGGACCTGGAAACCAGAGCAAATCGAAGAGGAGTAAACGATGGTTGAGCACTATTTGAGTCTGTTTATCAAATCGATTTTTATCGAAAATATGGCGCTGGCTCTTTTTCTGGGAATGTGCACATTTCTTGCTGTCTCCAGGCGGGTAGAGACGGCACTGGGCTTGGGTATCGCCGTGGTGGTCGTGCAGACGATTACCATCCCTGTCAACCACCTGATTTATAAAAACATCCTTGCAGAGGGAGCATTGAGCTGGGCCGGACTTCCTGAGGTCGATCTGACATTCCTGGGGTTGGTCACCTATATTGGTGTGATTGCAGCGATGGTACAAATATTGGAGATGACGCTGGATAAATATGTTCCCAGTCTGTACAACTCTCTCGGGATTTTTCTACCCCTGATTACGGTCAATTGTGCCATTTTGGGTGGATCTTTGTTTATGGTGGAGCGGGATTATACCTTCCCGGAGAGTGTGGTATTTGGTCTTGGATCGGGTATCGGTTTTGCCTTGGCGATTGTAGCGCTCGCCGGAATTCGGGAAAAGATGAAATACAGCAATGTACCCAAAGGCCTTCGGGGATTGGGAATTACCTTTATTACCGTCGGTTTGATGGCCATTACATTCATGTTATTTTCGGGAATTCAACTCTAGAGGGAATAGATGGAGGGTATCAGTCTCGTATTACTCGCGGTGGCAATGTTCACCTTCATCGTATTGGTGTTGGTGTTTATTATTTTGCTGGCCAAATCAAAACTTGTGACAAGCGGTTCCGCCAAGCTGGAGATCAATGAGGATCCGGAAACGTCTCTCGATGTTCCAATCGGTGGCAAACTGTTAAACGTGTTGGCTGATGAGGGGATCTATGTCCCCTCCGCTTGTGGTGGCGGCGGAACGTGTGGCGAGTGTAAACTGGTTATTGAAGAGGGTGGCGGTGACGTCCTGCCCACCGAGCGATCGAAGCTGACCCGTGGTCAGATCCGGGAAAAGTATCGCCTCTCCTGTCAGGTGCCTGTCAAAGGTGATATGTCCTTGCGTATCCCTCCGGAGATTTTTGATATCAAAAAGTGGGAATGCACGGTCCGGTCCAATGATAACGTGGCCACATTTATCAAGGAACTGGTTCTCGAACTGCCAGAGGGTGAAAAGGTGGACTTTCGTGCCGGGGGGTATATCCAGATCGAAGCCCCGTCTCATGAGGTTGACTTTAAATCTTTTACTGTTGGTAAAGAGTATGAAGAGGATTGGAACCAGGCGGGATTGTGGTCCTTGCATTCTGACGTTGATGAGGAGATTGTTCGGGCGTACTCGATGGCCAACTATCCGGAGGAAGAGGGCATCATCATGCTCAATGTCCGTATCGCCACTCCTCCCAGACGTGTGTCCGATGCGCCTCCCGGTCAGATGTCTAGCTATCTCTTCAATCTCAAGCCAGGCGATAAGGTGACCATTTCAGGGCCCTATGGCGAGTTTTTTGCTAAAAACACCGACGCAGAGATGATTTTTATCGGCGGTGGCGCCGGTATGGCTCCCATGCGCTCTCATATATTTGATCAGTTGAAACGGCTGAACAGCGATAGAAAGATAAGTTTCTGGTATGGGGCGCGAAGCTATCGCGAAATTTTCTACAAGGAAGATTTCGATTCCTTGGCCGCACAACACGACAATTTCAAGTGGTATATTGCCTTGTCCGAACCGTTACCGGAGGATAACTGGACGGGGTATACCGGATTTATTCATAAAGTGTTGCTAGAAAATTATTTAAAGGATCATCCGGCACCCGAAGACTGTGAATACTATATCTGCGGGCCCCCTATGATGAACGATGCCGTATTCAATATGCTGGACAGCCTGGGAGTGGAACCGGAAAACATCATGTACGATGACTTTGGTGGATAGAGCTGACGATCCATAGGGTCGAGTCGACAGCTGTAATGTTTGATCTCTGAACAACACCTTGCAAGGAATGATTCGCCAGGGGAGGGTGTTTTCATCTATAAGAAGAATGAAACGTGATGAGGAGGTCATTTTGAGAACCGCCGAAGATATCATCAATGCCAAAAAAAAGGCCATCATCAGTGTACCGCCGGATACCACTCTGCAACACGCCTTAACGGTGATGCTGGAGAACCGTATCGGTGCGATGCTGGTCCAAAACGAAGATCAGATTATTGGTATCTGGACAGAGCGGGATCTGATGAGCAATACACTGGTTCAGGGTTTTGATCCCCGTACCGCTCTTATTAAAACCTATATGACGACTCAATTGGTCACCGCACCGCATACCGATACCATATATTTGTTGTTGGACAAGTTTCTGGGTCGGCGACTTCGTCACCTGTTGATTGAAAAGAACGGAAAAATCATCGGCCTGTTGTCCACCGGCGATGTGGTTCGTGCCAATCTCAACGAAAAAACACGCGAACTCGAAGAATTGAACGCGATGGTCAGTTGGGAATATTATGAAAACTGGGGATGGTCCGGTTCTCAACCCCAGTGAATGTATAACTGTTGAATTTTGCGTGTTTCGTCGGACCTGATTGTGGATCGGGATGGACATGATGTCAAGACAATACCGTCATCGAACACTGATTCTGCTGTTATCGGTTTCCCTATATTACGTCGGATGTCATCGTTCTCCATCCGCCCAACTAAAGACGTATCGGGGATCAACGATGGGAACGACATTTACCATCAAGTGGATTCCGTTCAAAGATCGGCAAACGATACATCCCGATACGATCAAGAGTGGTATCGACAGTGTATTACAATCGGTCAATCGATCCATGTCCACGTGGATAGACGATTCTGAACTGTCTCTGTTCAACAGGTCTGAGCGACTGGACTGGATACCGGTATCTCCTCCGTTGGTACATGTCTTCGAGGCGGCGCGTCGTGTCAGTGAGATGAGCAATGGTGCATTTGATGTGACCATATCCCCGCTCGTCAATCAATGGGGGTTTGGCCCCGACCAACGCCCACAACAGATCCCTTCTGCTGCATTGTTGGATTCTCTTCGTCCACGGGTAGATTATCAATTGATCGGGATCCAGCTGGATCCCCCGGCGTTGAGAAAAGAAAAAGCCGGCGTCAGTGCCGATTTGTCCGGTGTGGCCAAAGGGTTTGGTGTGGATCGTGTTGCCTGGTATTTACGCCGTCAAGGGCTGGAGCGCTATTTTGTAGAAATTGGTGGAGAGGTGAGAACCTCGGGAACCAATGCAGACTCTGTCGCTTGGCGTGTCGGGATTGTCACTCCGGATTCACCTCATCACATCGAGACGGTCGTAGAGATCTCGGGCGCTGCCGTGGCAACGTCCGGCGACTATCAGAATTATTTTGAAGAAAAGGGGGTTCGGTATTCACATACACTGGATCCCCGGACCGGCTTTCCGATAAAACACCGTCTGGCTTCGGTCACTGTGGTACATGACTCCTGTACGTTGGCCGACGCGATGGCCACGGCTCTGAATGTATTGGGTCCTGAATCCGGATTTAAGGTCGCCAGCGAGAATAGACTTGCCGTTCTCTTTATAACGCGCACGGATGAGGGATTTGAAATCCGCATGACCAAAGAGTTTGAATCGTTTGTGCTGAAATAGACCGTGTGGACGGTTGTTGATCAGGTCTGTTGATTGACAGGATGAGTCATGATTCAGTAAACGGAATAACAGTAGACAATCGTGAGGTAAATATATATGATGACTTTTATCGCTGTAATTGTGTTTTTCCTGGCTGCTCTGGGGTTGATGGGGCTGGGCTTGCATATCAGTCAATACAAAAAGCGGTCTTCGTGCAGCTGTGGTCACAACGAGTCTTGTTGCACGGGAAACCATGACAAAGACCACTCTGCGTCAACCGGCCAGCCATGATAGGGGCGCCGGGGAGTGAATCGAGTCCGTCTGATTGAGGAGACCACATGGAAAACCATTCACCCTCTCTGGCACGGTTTCTTGTCGAGACAGCGGCGAGCTACCCCGACCGTGTTGCCGTCCGTTTTGCCGGCCAGGATACCACTTTTGCTCAACTTGAGGAGCAAAGCAATCGATTCGCACACGCTTTGAAACGCCGGGGATATGGTCATGGTGATCGTATCGCTCTTTATTGTGTCAATTCCCCCCAATTTATGATCTCCTATTTTGGGATTTTAAAGGCTGGGTGTATTGTCGTTCCCATGAACCTGCTTTTACATCCCAAAGAAGCCATCTGTCTGCTGCGAGATTCCGAGGCCAAAGCCCTGATATATGAGGGGATCAAAGATGATGTGGTCTCTACCTTTCGGTCCCAGTTGACCGGTCTTTCCGACTATATCGTTACGGGATTGTCCACCCAACACAACTATGCACAACTTTTTGAAGCTGTTTTGGAGTATACTCCCTCTGACCCTATTTGTGAAGAACCGGAAGATGATGATAAGGTGGCTGCATTGCTATATACTGGAGGTACCACCGGGCTGCCAAAAGGGGCTATGTTGACCCATAAAAACCTTCGGTCCAATGTCCATTCGGTTGTAACGGCTCTAAAGATGGACAAAAACCGGGATGTGTTTATTACGGTTCTTCCCATGTTTCATTCTTTTGGTGCCACCGTAGGATTTCTGGCTCCTATCGCGGTGGGCTCTACGGTTGTGGCTTTACCTCAATTTGCTCCGGAATCCACCTGTGCTGCCATACAAAATGAATGCGCGACGGTTTTTCTGGGCGTTCCCACCATGTATGCCATGATGGCCAACCTGCCTTCTGATTGTAATTACGATCTCAGCCGACTGCGGACCTGTATCACCGGTGGGGCGGCGATGCCGCTCTCTGTATTGGAGCGGTTTGAAGAACGTTATCAGGTGTCCATCTTTGAGGGGTATGGCCCGACAGAATGTTCGCCTGTGGTCTCGGTCAATCCCATCGCAGGGCGACGGAAACTGGGTACGGTCGGAGTTCCCATACCGGATGTTCAGGTTCGTATCCTGGATCAGGAGGGTAAAAACGTAGACCGAAACGCTGTGGGGGAAATTTGTGTCCATGGCCCCAATGTGATGAAAGGATATTGGAAGCGACCCGAGGAAACGCAACAGGTGTTTTTGGGGGGGTGGCTTCGTACAGGAGACCTGGGTGCCATGGACGAAGACGATTATATAACCATCGTGGACCGCGCCAAAGATCTCATCATTGTCCACGGCATCAATGTCTATCCACGGCAGGTCGAGGATGTGATCTATCAACATCCATCAATCTCGGAAGTTGCTGTGATTGGTATACCGGACGATCTTCACGGTGAGCAGGTAAAGGCCTTTGTGGCCTTGCGGGATGGAGAGTCGGTGCAACCGATTGATATCATTCGATTCTGTCGCGATTATCTCGGACGCTTTGAGATTCCACGTCGGGTTGAGATTGTAGACTCTTTACCCAAAAGCGGTGCCGGCAAGATTCTACGGCGCACGCTTCGAGATATGGAAAGGGAACGACGACAGAAAAACATGGATGCCAGAGCTGATTGACGAACGGCCTGTTCAGCTCACGAGAGTTTGATTGAGGACACGTACCAATTCTTTTATCTCATTTTCACTGACTGTACGAAAATCGAGAACGAGACGGGTTTTGTGGATGTATCCGACAACCGGAGGTTCGGCTTTACGCAGTTGAGAGGCCAGCTTATCAGACGAACCATTGGCAGGGGAAAGGACAAGGGCATAGCTGTCAAGGGTCTCAAGGGGAAGGGCACCACTGCCTGTCTGTGCTTTGCTGTTCTTGATTTTTATTTGATAGGTTTGAACGATTTGGGGGGATAGTTGCTGCATTGCCTTTTCTGCTTTCTGTCGTACGATTCTCGGATCATGTGAGAGAAGATGGAGCGTTTTGTGATGCTCGTGTTGCTGCTCTTTGTTCAGCATCAGTTTCAGAGTTGCCTCCAGAGCGGCATAGGTCAGTTTGTCGCACCGTACCGCCCGTGTGATCGGATTGGCATAGAGCTGATCGATCCAGGGTTGGCGTCCCACAATGAGCCCCGATTGAGGCCCTCCCAGTATTTTATCTCCACTAAATGTGATCACATCGGCACCCGCCCTGATGCTGTCCTGAACCAAAGGCTCGTAGGGTAGATTGTATTCTCTTAAATCCGTTAAAACGCCTCCCCCCAGATCATGCAAGAGCGGTAGATGGTGGGCATGAGCCAACTCGACCAGCTCTTTAAGGGGGACCGAGGCAGTAAATCCTTTGATGCGATAGTTGGAACTGTGAGCCACCACCACTGCACCGGTTTGGTCGTTTATTGCCCTTTCATAATCAGACAGTTTGGTTTTGTTTGTGGTTCCTACTTCATGCATGATGACACCGCTTTTGGCCATAATGTCCGGCATGCGGAAGGAACCACCGATTTCAATGAGCTCGCCACGCGAGATAAGGGCTTCCCGGCCTGCGGCCAGAGTGTTGAGTGACAGAAAGACTGCTGCGGCATTGTTGTTGACCACCAGAGCCCCCTCCGCGCCGGTTAATTCGCAGATCAATTCCCGCACGTGATCGTTCCGTTGTCCACGTTTTCCCGTTTCCAAATCCAATTCCAGATTGCAGTAGCCGGAAAGAATCGTCATGATCTGTTGTTTGGCTGCATCCGAGTAGGGGGCTCGACCCAGACCCGTATGCAGGACGATACCCGTGGCATTGATAACCGGTTTGAGATGATTCCCGAGCTGCAACTCAAGCGCAGATCGTACGTGTTCGATGATATGATCCGAGATGGCCTGACGGTCGTCGGGCAACTCCAGTGTCCCCTCTATCAGGGCTGTTTTGGCATTCTGACTCGTTTCCACAAGAGCATGTTTGACTCTCTCTCGAGATATCTGTTGCAGATAGGATCGCAGACGCTCGTCCTGTAGCAGGGTATCGATAGAAGGAAAGTATTTTAGCACTTTTTGTCGAGTCATTTAATTTCTCTTGGGTTTAAAACTATTCACCAGTAACCATATTCCCGCGGCAATGAACAAAACAGGCCACACATATGTGGTATTCCATGATACAGTACGTTCCACCACTGTATATACGGCCAGGAGTAGAAAAAAAGCTGTCAAAATCAGGGCCCACCTTTGGACGTTTAGCGATGGGGGCTGGAGCCATAGATATGCAGCGGTCAAACCCAGTCCCAATAACAACACCACCAGATGATATTCAACGTGTAACAGTCGTGTCCAGCTCAGCAGATTGACGGTGCCCAGGGTCAGGAAAAGTCCCGAAAGTGCGGCACTCCACCATTTTGGGGGTGTTTTGGAATATACAACACCGAATACGATTGCCAGGATGAAGAAAAAGAGCATACTCCAAAACGTGTCTGAAAGATCCCAGGTCGAGTTGACAAGAATCCAGATACCGGCCAAAGTGAGAATCAAACTCAGGATGCCGAAACTTTGCTTTTGTCGATTGTTTTTATAAATCTGGAAAAAGGCAGCTGCCATGAGGAAGACGAGGGCCGCAAGGCCAATTTCCTGATAACGGTCTGGAAGCTGCGGACCGGACAACAGTGCCAACAGACCGATTGTGATGATCACAAGTCCGGTGATTTGACTTTTATTCAACGATGACATACGAACTCCTTGTGTTCAAATCCACAAACAAGATGCTATTATGCTGTTTAACAGTAAACTGTTTATTGGTGTCCGGAACATAATTCCGGAGCGATATGCCCCACTGGCCATCTGCGCGTGACCGGCGACACCTCTTTCCGGGTAGTGTTGGGTTGTATGGCCGCAACATGTTTCGGTGCAACGGTGTTGTAAAATATCATTTGATGTCAACGAAAACAAGATAAAAATTGGCAGGGAAAGGGACCAACTCGAGCTGCATAAACGGTTTCAGGGGAACAGGGTATAGGAGAGATCAATGGTGAACATGTTATTTTGAATATCGCCACCTTCAAGGGTGATGTCATTGTCGTGATTCACGGCACCCATCACGCTCAGATCCCAGTGTGGTGTGATGGACCAGGAGAGATAGCCAAAAAAGGTGTTGATGTTACAAACGGAATCCGTGTTCAGACCCGGGCAACCGAGACAAAGGTCGTATCGACCCTCGTCTCGGTGTTCCATAACCGGGTAATGACGGCTATTTTGTCAATACCATCCGCCGTGTTTGTTGAAAGGTTTGGGATTGACTTTGGGCTTTAAGACGATAAAAATACATTCCGCTGGCCAACTGGTGTCCGTTTTCATTCCGTCCATCCCAGGTCACACTGATCTGACCCGCCTCGTGCGTACCGTTCGCCAATATGCGGACCGGTTGTCCGAGTACATTATAAATCGTCAGAGTGATATCTGCCTGTTGCGGCAGAGCAAACGAGATCTCTGTTGAGGGATTGAAGGGATTGGGATAATTCTGATTGAGACTAAAATACTCGGGAACACCGACGGTTTGTTCTACGTCGGTTGTCTGGTTTGTGACGGTTATATCTGCGGTGAGCTGTTCGACTCCATTTCCCAACGTTGTCGATGCGTCTGACAGGGTTCCCTCGGTTCCCTGGGTGACCGATGCGGTAACGGAATAGGATCCGGTGGGCAGATCAGAGAGTGTATAGGCGCCATTTTCACCTGTGATGGTCGCTGCGATAACACCTTCCTCGGTTTCTGCAACCACCAGTGCGCCGTCCACCGGGGATCCGTCTTCGTTGTGTACATGACCGGCCAGTCGGTAGGCTCCTTCCGGTTGTGGCGTCAGTCCAAAGTCGATAGTGGTCATTATGCCCTCGTTTGAGATTCGTACCGGAGTGGCCCGTGACCAGTGATGAGCATCCTCATAATATTCGCCCACATACCCGGCAGCTCTACACACGATAAAGTATATTCCAGCCCGGAGACCCTCCAGCTCATAGGTGCCATCCAGTCCGGAGACCGTACGTATGGGACGTGAAAATGTCAGTGGCATTGCCAAAATATGGGCTCCGGTTATCGGCAGTTCGGTAGAATCGTCATATGCGATTCCCGAGATCTGACCACCGGGCATCTCTCGCTGCTGCAGAGCAAAATCGATGGTCGTGGACTCTCCTTCGTCCAGGACGAATTCGGATGCATCTTGTTGACGGTCTGCTTGTTCATACCATTGGCGCAGATATCCCCTGGCATCGGCCATTAGGGTATAAGAGCCTGTTGGCAATCCGTTCAACTCGTATTTGCCATCCTCATCGGTCCGGGTGGTGCGACGAAATTTTGTTTCGGATTGATAAATCGAGATCACGGCATTTGTGAGCGCTATACCGGATTCAAAGTCGGTAATGGTGCCGGCCAGTTGTGCGCCGATTTGGAGTGTTACGTCTATATCCTCCACGGTTTCGTTGTTGTTGACCTCGATCTGGGTGGCTTTTTTTGGTGTCGAAGCGTCCTGCCAGAATTCCGGTATATAGCCATCGGCACCCGTCTGGAGCAGATAATCGCCAGCCGGCAAATTCTCAACGGTAAAGAGACCATTTTCATCGGTGGTGGTATGGAAAGCTTTGCGATTGTTAGGGCGTTGTTCAGCCAATACCCTTACGTGAGCTCCGGCAACGGGATCGCCGCTGCTCGAATCCACAACCGATCCTGTGATTTTTCCCAGCGGGTCCAATACCAGACTTACAGCACTGTGTTCTCCGTCCAGTACCTGAATGGGTGTGGCCTGCTCAGGATCCTGAACCTCATCATACCATAGACCATCATATCCTGAAGCTGCTGCATAGAGAAGGTAGAAACCCGGTTTCAGAGACAACCCGAAAGAACCATCTTCAAGAGTTCGCGTGGTACGCACGGATGACGCAAAGTCAGGGGTGTGGCGATATGCCAGTTGCAGTTTAAAGACACCGATGCGCGCTCCCTCGATGGGCTCACCGGCGGTATTCGTCAGGGTTCCGGTGATGGCACTGGTCAGAGAGAGGGAGAAATCGATGCCTGAAACGACCTGATCATTCACATGAAGCAGATCTGCATCTGTCCGGGTCTGGGCCTGATCATAGTAGAGATCGGAATATCCCTCACGATGAGCAGTGACGATGTAGGATCCCGATCGCAGACCGCTGATCTGATAGGATCCATCCTCATTGGAGAGCGTGTGCATCCGAAACCGATTGTCCAGCGGGTTGACCGCCATCAGATGGACATCGCCGAGAGGCGTATCGTTTTCATCTGTCACCGTCCCCTCGATTCGGGCGCCCGTCTCGAGATCGAATTGAATGCCCGTGATAGAATCCCCGTCGGTGATTTTAATCGGAGTGGCTTCGGAGAGGAACATGGCGTGGTCATAATATTGGGGTACAAATCCCTCAGCTCGGGTATGGGCCACATAGTATCCGGGCAATAGATCGGTAAACGCAAATGCACCATTGGCATCGCTGCGGGTTTTTTGAGAATAGGGTATGGGGCCGAGTTTGTAGATCGTTATGACGGCTCCCTCCAAAGCAGATGACGTCGGGTCTAGAACCTTTCCGCTCATAGCAGCCGTTCGGCCCTGAGTGACGAGAACACGAGCAGCTGCCCGATATACTTTATCATCAATTTCAGCCAGAGCGATCACCTGGCCGATACCATCTCTGTTTGATGCGGTGAAAACACCGCTCTGGGAGATGGTCCCCAGGGATTTTGGTTCCACGAACCAGCGTACCGACCGGACGCGTAGAGAGATCCCTCTGTTTGACCGGGCGATGACCTGAAAAGTCTGTTTCTTCCCCGGTATCACCTGAGCTCTTTCCGGCTTTACCTCAATTTCGATCGGATTGGATTCGATGGAACCGATACGAATATCGGCTGTCCCCACAATCTTTTGTCCATTGACGATCGCACTGACGATTATTTTGCCTTCTCCAGACTTTTTCCCGGCCATAAAATAACCATCCGTCGACACCGTTCCCAGATGATTGGGTATCACAGACCAGTTATAGTGGATATTTCGAACCGGCTGGTTTGTATTTTGGTAAACCTGTGTTTCAAATTGTATTCCCTGGTCAGGTTGCAGATCTGCAGACTGTGGACGAATCAGCACATCCACTGCAAGGGAACTGCCGGTCATTACCAGCAAAGCCAAAAGGGTAAAGAAACTCAACGGTTTCATGGTTATTCTCCTTATATTCAAGTCTGATCCAACCATGTCGACGTACTTGATTTTTTACGATTCATTTTATACGTTAGAGTGGTGGCCCCCTCAATGTCCTTTATTGACTGTCGCAGGTCCAGGATATTTGCTTGGGGGTCACCTCTATCCGGGATTCAGCTTCATTCCTCATCACCTCCCCTCCGATCGGTATGCTACCGTTGCGTATGACGATCAATATTGATCTTGATTGTTTATCGACGTCGTTGACAGTGCGATGTTTTGAACATCTCTCCCTCGTCAACGGGGTATGATCCCATTATTGTTGGAGTCATTCAAGGCCTTGCAGGAGTCTTTCTGCCAGGCGGCTATATTCCCATGTAAGCAAAAACAGGTTTTTCTGATAGGCACTCACCGCTTTCTGATACAGCTCTGATGCGGCTTTGAACGCTTCCTGTTGCTCCGGAGCAACATGTGTAGGATCCTGCATCAATCTTTCAAGTTTGTTTAATTGTGCGGCGAGCTGTGCTGAATCGAAGGGGTGGGTGTCTTGACTATTCAGACGGTTGAGTAGTCGATTGGCGGTCAATATTGATTCTAGCGCCAGACGCGGTCGATTGTTTTTCATATGCCAGCGTGCATTTTGGTTTAGACTGTTTGCAGCAGCCCAGAGACGTCTTTGATAGGGCATTGTCGTCTCGCTTTGTTGCTGATCCAGTCGGGTGCCGAGTTTTTTGAGTTCCAGCCGAATCCTACCGGACAACGGTGGATTGACGGTTGAAGATGAGAGTTTGTTCAACAGGCTTGCAGCCAGATTCAGCCTTTTCAGGGCAATCCGGTATTGGTTTTGAGTAATGCTTTGATCTGCCTGTTGAACCAATCGTCGAATTCGTTGGTAGAGTGTGGTCTCGAAACGGCTCCATTCGTTTTTTTCCATCTCTATTCGGCTCAGCAACACTGTAATACGGTCGAGTTCTGTGATAGCCATTTGGCTCCCAAAGGTCCGATTTCCTTCACAAAGATTGATAGCTCTCAAGAGAAGTCGAGTCGCGTTGTAATACCGCATCAGGGTCACGCGCAAGGATTGTTGATTTGAACGACTCTGAATCGTTTGGTACTCTGATCGAGCCTGATGAAGCAGTTTTTGCGCTTGTTCATTTTGACAGGTGGTGGCAATGTCCTGTGCTCTGATCAACAGGGTTTGAAATCTATCGCGTTCCTGTTGGAGCATCTCAATAGGTGATCGGGATGAACCGCGACTCAGGTTCAAGGCTCTGTCGGTAAGAAATTTAGCGACGCGATAATACTCTATCGCCTTTTGAGGGTGTCCGGCTTGGGCGGCTTTTTTCGCCCGACGCTGTTGGTTGAGGGCCTGTTTCAAATAGCGGCGAGCCTCCTTAGAACGGGATCCGGGGACGGTCTCCTCTGCCTTTTGTATGCTCTCCTCAGCTTGTTGTCTGACCCTTTCGAGTGGGGTCTTGGAGAGAGAGTTTACCACCCGGTCCAGGAGATCAAAAGCAGCTTTTATCGTTGCCAACGCCTGGCCATGTTGACCGCGAGCATTAGAGCCCGCTGCTCGTTCTCTCAACTCTTCCACTTGCTGGAGCATTTTTTCAGCTTGTCGGTCAGGGAAAAGCATCAATAATTGGCGCGCGTCTTTAATTTTTTGATCCAATTCTGCAAGAGGTCCTCTCGCCTGCGCCACAGTACTTCCCGAGAACGATAGAATGAATGTTCCCAGGAAGAGAACAGCAGGGAGGTAAAAATTTTTCATGATTGCCTTATCCTTTCATGGGTCGGTCACCGCATGTCTACTCGGTACCGTAACCCTCTCGTTCTGTTTCTGTATATGCAACAAGAATGCCACAGGCGTTGCAAGATTCGTATTGCGTTAAATCCAAAAAATACAATTTTTAAATTGCGTGCAGACATGAGCCGAGTTGGAGATCTGTACCTTAGGGTACAGATCAGTGTGCAGGGAGGTACAGGAGGGATCAGGAGTGGAAGAAAGCGGTTAGATGTTGCACCAGATCGGACTGAGCTCCGACTCTGTGATCGCAGCGAGGTAAAGAGCGTATAAAGCGCTTGCCATAATTTTTCCGGATCACACGGTTGTCCAGAATGATCACCACACCCCGATCGGATCGACTCCGAATCAGTCGGCCGAATCCCTGTCGGAATTTGATAATCGCCATGGGGACGGCATATTGAATAAAAGCATTTCCACCTTCGCGTTCGATCTTTTCATAACGGGCTTCCACGATGGGATCTTTGGGAACTTTGAATGGAAGTCGGGTGATGATAATCAGTTGCAATGCCTCTCCGACCACATCCACTCCTTCCCAAAAGCTGTCTGTGGCGAAAAGTACAGAGTGTGTATCACTTTTAAAACGGTCGAGCAGCTCATGTCGATTCAGAGTGCCTTGTTTCAGTGGAGTATAACCCATCATTTCCAGTGAATCTGCCAATTCGTTATAGATACGGTTTAATAATCCATAGGAGGTAAAGAGGACAAAGGCCCGTCCTTGCGAGGCGTGCAAGAGCTTGTATATAAGCGTTTGAGCGTTCCGTGAAAAGGAGGGATGATTGGGGTCGGGCAGATCGGACGGAACGCCCAACAGGACCTGATTGGGGTAATCAAACGGTGCCGGAAGGATAAACGATGTCTGTCGATTTTCTTTGATATTCTGCAGACCGATTCGATTCTGGATGAATTTAAAGGCATTGTCCACGGTGAGAGTGGCCGACGTCATCACAACCGTGCGATAGTTGTCATAGACCGCCTCTGTCATGGTCTGGCCGATATCGAGAGGACATTGTGCAAATCGGATCACCGGCTTCCCCCGGCTGCTCATATAGCCTTCAATCCAACGGATATGGTCCTCGTCATCGGTAAACAGGACATCCTCCAGTCCTGTTGCCATAAGCGCCAAACGTTCGGAAATGGCGCGGACCTCGATGATCAGTGAGATCCAGTCATCCAGAGATCGCTGTAACGAGGATTCCAGTGTGTCGAGCCAGCGAAGCAACTGAGATGCGAGATGTTTGAGAGCCCGGATGAGGTCCTGTGCCTGCTCGAACAGACCGGCAGGTGCCATGACGTTGGATTTGATTGTTGAAACGAGACGGACTTTGAAGCTTGTGTTCGAGTCTTCGGTATAGTGCAAGGCCATAATGTCATAGATAGAACTCAGTGTTCTATCCGTGAGATCGGTCAGCGAGATCAGATCGGGAATCAGAGACCGGCTTATTTTTGATTCCAGTTTATCTGCTTGTTCCCGGGTCAGGTGCCCGCCCTGTCGTCTCAGCCGGTGTCGAAGCGTATGGAGCAACCCCTTGACCGAGTCTTTTTGTTTTCGATGCAATCGTCTCAGGAGGCGTAGCAGGCCGTAGCGGGTGACGCGGATGCCAAAATAATGGGTTGCCACATCCTCGAGATGATGGGCTTCATCCAGGATGATGCGCTGATAGGGTGGCAGAACACCGGAAACGGTCGCATTACCACCCAACTGGTGTCTAAGCGCCAGATCGGCGAACAGGAGATGATGATTGACGATCAGGATATGAGCTCGTGCCGCTTGTCGCCTGGCTTTATTGACAAAACAATCCCGAAAGTGTGGACATTTGGATCGGGTGCATGTATCGCTTTCGGATGCTATTTTTTCCCAGACGGTATCGCGGGGAATCCAGGGTAGATCGGATTTGCTGCCGTCTTTGGTCCTATGAGCCCATTGGATCAGGTCGCGGAGCTCTTCCTGCTCGTTGTCATCGGAGAGGAGATCAAATTCAGATTCGAGATCGTCAATTTTGCGCAGACAGACATAATTTCCCCTGCCTTTGACCAGAACGGCCTCAAACGTATGGTCCAGCGATTGTTTGAGCAGCGGAATATCCTTTTTAATCAATTGTTCCTGCAGGTTAATCGTGTTGGTTGAGATCACGATCCGTTCGTTGTTTTGCAAGGACCAGGAAATGGAGGGCAGGAGATAGGCGATGGTTTTGCCGGTACCGGTGCCGGCTTCGATTAAGGAAATTTTGTTCTCGTTATAAGCTTCACTGACGGCCTCGACCATATATTCCTGTGACGGTCGTTTTTCAAATCCAGGTAGATGGCGGGCAATGGGGCCGGTGTTCGACAACAGCTTCATCAGCTCAAAGGTGTCCAGTGGCTGAATTTTCTGTTCCGAAAACGGTTCGACCACCACATAAATCCGTTCGAGATCATTATCGACGATATAAAACGCCACAGAAAAATCATCCAGCTGCGAGGCGATGTTGAGGTCTGCTTCTGAAGGGGCGAGCTGGCCGGAGGGGTGGTTGTGGATAACCACATCCGCCTCCTGAGCCCGTTTCATGACAGCCGGAACAGCGGTCTGATGACCCCGGGAGACGACTTTAATGTCGTGGACCAAAAAATCTTCCTCGACATAGCCCAAAAAAAAGACTTCATTGCCGTCTGCCTGTTCGATTGCGTGGCGCATTCCCTCTGCGGCGTCAGGAGCGATGTAATGTTCAAGGATATGTTCCTTTGGTGTCATTTTTTCCGGATTTCGGTTTCGCTCAGGAGGTTGAATCCCGAGAGTTGGTAAGTACCTCTGCGTCATATCCCCGAGTTCGCAGATGGTCCGCAAACTCTGGAAATCCATGTAGTGTAAAAATCTTTTTCGGTTGCACCTGTCGTACGAAGGCCAGACAATCGTCAAAGTCCGCGTGATCGCTCAATGGAATTTGAGCGTTGCTGCCCCATCGAAAGCCGGTTTTGCTGTTTGCCCAGCCGGATAGCAGCACAGTGCGTTTGGGCCGCAGATTGCGATACTCGGGAGTGCGGGTCAGATGGGGGGGGAGAATCAAAACATCGCCCAATGTGGACTCGCTTTCATCCCAGATATGGCAATTGGGAAAGCGATATCCAAAGCCGCGGTAGACCTGGGCGGTGTTCCAAACCGAGCGATGGACGCTGACCTGATAACCCAGATCCCCTAGTATCTTCATAGCTTCCTGTCCCTTGCCCAGAGCATAGGCGAGAACGACAGGAAGAGTCCGGGCTTTGTGAGCGGATTGAATGAACGAATGGAGATCATTGATCAGTTCCAGAAGCGATGGTGTATTGCGATAATCGGGGTGCCCAAAGGTGGATTCCATAATCAGAATATCGGCTTCCGGAATTTTGATCCGTTCAGCGGTGAGGCTGCTTCGTATTTTAAAATCACCTGTGTACAGGAGAGATCGTCCATTCTGTTCGACCCGAATCATCGCCGAACCCAGAACATGTCCAGCGGGATAGAGTTGGAGCCTTGCGTCGCCCAGAACAAAGGGTTCATAATAGTCGAGGGCGATGGTTTGGCGTTGTTTTCCCCGCAGCGCATGGAATTGCAGTGTGGCCGGAGTGGCCAAGACGGTGTTGTGATTGCGCAGGTGATCTGTGTGTCCATGGCTGATAAATGAAAAATTGACTTTTCGATGAGCGTCCAGCCAAAAATCATGGGCCGAGAGTTTTATGCCAAAAGGGTCAAAGGTAAACATGCGCGGAAGGGCACCCCTATGCTTAATGCGTCCGGTTATGGAGTTTTGGAGTGTACGGATTCCACGATTTTGATAAAAAAACGATGAATACGGTCATCCTCTGTGAGTTCCGGATGAAAGGCGGAGGCCAGCACCAATCCGCTTTGGACCAGTACAGGTGTTTCCTGATAGCGTCCAAGAACGGTCACTGATTGTCCCACCTCGATAATTTTTGGGGCCCGAATGAACACGCCGGAAAAGGGGACCGCAGAGTCGGCAAACTCGAGCTGAACATTGGCGATAAACGAGTCCAGCTGTCGTCCATAGGCGTTTCGTTCCACTGTGATATTGATCAGATTCAGAGGATATACCCCATTGGTCGAGCTCTGAAGCTGCGATGCCAACAGTATCATTCCGGCGCAGGTTCCGTAGACAGGGTTTTGTCTACCGAATCGGATGATAGCATCCCGAAGGGAGTGTTTGTCCAACAGTCTGGAAAGGGTGGTGGATTCTCCTCCGGGAAGGATCAGCCCGTCACAGGCTTGCAGATCCGGTGTCTGGCGTACCAGCACAGGGGTGGCCCCGAGTGTACCGACCATACCGGCATGTTTGTCAAAATCCCCTTGCAGGGCCAATATACCAATTTTCATGAATGTTCTTTTCTTTTATTACCAACCGCGGCCGGCCATGCGTTGATCCTCGTCCAGTTGCGCGATGTCCAGACCGGGCATGGCGTCTCCCAGTTCTTCGGAAACGGAGGCGATCAGATCAAAATTCAGATAATCCGTTGCCGTCGATACGATTGCTTTGGCCCGTTTTTCGGGATCTTTTGACATAAAAATACCACTTCCAACAAAGACGGTCTCTGCGCCGAGTTGAATCATCAGAGATGCGTCTGCGGGTGTGGCCACACCGCCGGCACTAAAGTTGGGCACGGGCAGTTTTCCGGTTGTTTTAATATCGCGCAAAAGGTCCACAGGAGCACCCAGCGTCTTGGCCTCATTCACCAGCTCTTCATCTCCAAGCTGGGTGATGCGTTTCAATCCGCTTTGTACGGCTCTCATATGACGGACCGCTTCGACAATGTTACCGGTTCCGGCTTCCCCCTTGGTTCGAATCATGGCCGCTCCTTCGGCAATCCGTCTGAGTGCTTCACCCAGATCACGGCAACCACACACAAAAGGGACCTTGAATGCCCATTTATTCACATGATACTGTTCGTCGGCAGGTGTCAGGACTTCACTCTCATCGATAAAATCCACACCGAGTGCTTGAAGAATTTGAGCCTCTGCAAAATGACCGATACGGCATTTTGCCATCACCGGAATGGATACCGTCTTTTGGATCGCTTTGATGACGGTGGGGTCGGACATTCGGGCAACGCCGCCATCTGCGCGGATCTGAGCTGGAATCCGTTCAAGTGCCATCACGGCAACGGCTCCGGCTTCCTCTGCGATTTTGGCCTGTTCCGGGGTGGTGACATCCATGATGACACCACCCTTTAACATCTCTGCCAGGCCGACTTTTAACTTTATTTTTTCATCTATAATCATGACTGCCTCTTTAAAGTGAGTATTCAGGGGTCCACAGCGACCGGTTTATTGACAGTGTTACGAGTACCGGATACCCGGTACCGGTCCTTTAAACGACTTTGAATGAAACAAAAAAACTACAAAAGATAACCGTATATTCCAATAAAAAAAAGGGGACCGTGTCCCCTTTTTCTCAACTCTGCTTCTGTGCAAAGCACCGAATCAGGGTCTAGTATCGGATACGGCGTTTTGATTTGTGTCTGGACTCATTCTGATTCAGATTGCGGTTACCGCTGTGAATGGCACAGGTATCCTGGGGTTGGAACCGTCTGTCGAAAATTTCCGAGATGATATCCGGGCAATAGGGGGTTGCGATTTTTTTTGTTTCCGTACAGATTTCCAGTTCCACGATCCCCTCCGGTCTCTCGAATGTTTTAACCGGGAGGTGTAGTGTGTCGTGAGCTGCTTTCATAAATGTTGCCGCGATGGGCAGGGCCGCTCGGGCACCGGACTGTCGATTGCCCAGTGACAATGAAGGATCATCCAGTCCCACCCACACTCCGGCAACGATTTGGGGGGTAAAGGAGATATACCATGCATCGGTAAAATCGTTGGTGGTACCGGTTTTTCCACCCGCAGGTCGCATAAACCGATAGACAGATCGAGAGGCTGCGCCTGTGCCGCGACTGGCTACGGTTTGCAACATGTCTGTTATAATATAAGCCGTTTCTTCCCGGAGCACTCCTTTGCTTTTGGAGCGACCCCGTTCCAGAACATTTCCGTATTTATCCTCAACACGCAATACCGAGAGGGGATCGACACGAACGCCCTTGTTGGGAAAGACTCCAAAGGCAGAGACAATCTCTATAGGGATCACGCCACAGGATCCCAATGCCAATGCATCTACCGGATCCAGGGGTGTTGAGATGCCCAGATTCTTGGCGTAGCGGATCACCTGTTCCGGGGGTACGTCTTCCTGTACCAAACGGGCTGTAACCAGGTTGAGTGACTTTCGAAGTGCTTCCCGAAGTGTCGTCGGTCCGCCGATCGAGCCATCGTAATTATGAGGAGTCCAGCGGGATCCATCTGGCATATGGACGACGATGGGTTGATTCAGTTTTTCATAGGTAGGCATGTAGCCGTTGTCCACAGCAGCCGTATAGACCAGAGGTTTAAAAATTGACCCGGGCTGACGTATTGCCTGAACGGCCCGGTTAAACTGGCTCTCCTGAAAGTTGCGACCTCCAATCATGGCCAGGATGTGTCCGTTTGTGGCATCCAGTGCAACCATAGCGACCTGAACCGCGGCCTTGGCATTGATAAGGGAATCGACATAGGCCGGGTCTGCTCTCAATTGCTCCAGTGTGCGATTCTCGAGGTCGGATGGGGGAACCAGCTCTGCGAATCGGGTACGTCGTCGCATATTGTTGTTGACCACCTGCTGCAATTGCGGCAGAAATTTCCGCACGGCTGAATCCGCGCAGGCCTGTACGCGCGTATCCAAAGTGGTGTAGATTTTCATGCCGCCTTTATAAAGGTTCCATCCATATTTTTTTTGCAGCTTCTGCCGGAGGAATTCTGTGAAATACGGGGATATACCGAGAGATTTGGCATCCCCTTTGGCAACGATACCCAGATCGCTGTTGACCGCGTCCTGGTATTCTGTCTCGCTGATGAATCCTTCATCTCTCATGCGATAGAGAACGAGATTCCTGCGGTTCAAAGCTCGTTCCGGGTACCGGTATGGATTCAGTGCTGCCGGACGCTGTAACATTCCCGTGAGCATAGCGCACTCATCAAGAGTGATTTCATCCAGAGTTTTATCGAAAAAGAGACGCGCCGCCGATTCCACACCGTATGTGCCGTGACCAAACGACATGTGATTCATATACATTTCGAGGATTTCGTGTTTGGTATAGGTGCGCTCGATTTGAACGGCAGTCAGGATCTCTTTGGCTTTCCGCGTGATCGTTTTTTCGGGAGTCAGGAAAAGACGTCGAGCCAGCTGTTGAGTCAGCGTACTTGCACCCTGTTGTTTGCTCATGGTGATGATGTCGGTAATGATCACCATGACCAGACGAACGGGTACCACTCCCCAGTGATCAAAAAAGCGATGATCCTCGGTCGCCATGACAGCCTGAATAATCTGTTCCGGGATTTGGGAAAGGGGTGTGTAAACGCGTCGTTCGGTATAAAACTCTTTGATCAGTTCGCCGTCACTTGAATACACCTTTGTCGCCAGTTGAGGCGTGATGTTTTCGAGCTGCTCAAACGACGGCAGATCCCGACTTAACCACCCCAGATAAAGAAGGGACAGGAGAACGCACCCACTCAGGACTGTAATCCATTTACGACGGCGAGAGCCCCAGATAACATTTTTGATATTTTGGCGATGCCGTTTCTGAAGAGGCGTATGTTTTATTGTCATAATCTCAGTAGCGTTTTATCGGTGTTAGCACTTTACGATAGCGATTCAAGTCTTCCAGAACTTTGCCTGTACCCCGAACCACAGCCAGCAGAGGTTCCTCGGCCAGAATGACCGGCAGGTTGGTTTCCTGCCGCAATCTCTGGTCCAATCCTTTTAAGAGGGATCCTCCTCCTGTGAGCAGGATTCCGCGTTCAAGAATGTCTGCACTCAACTCCGGTGGGGTCATTTCCAGGCACATTTTGAGGGATTCGACAATCTGGTCCACGGTTTCGGACAGTGCTTCCTGAACCTGTTTGCCGGTAATGGTAACGGTTTTGGGGATTCCGGCGACCAGGTCGCGGCCCTTGACTTCCATGCTTCCCTTGTCATCGTACGGAGAGGCTGCACCCAGGTCATATTTGATCAGTTCTGCTGTGTTGTCGCCAATGAGAAGGTTGAAATTCTTTTTGAAATACTGAATGATGGCCTCTGTCATCTCGTCACCACCCACCCGGATCGAGATAGAATTGACAATTCCATACATGGCGATGACTGCTATTTCAGTGGTTCCTCCGCCGATGTCGATGATCATGCTCCCGACGGGTTCGTTGATCGGCAATCCCAACCCGATGGCAGCCGCCATAGGTTCTTCTACCAGATATACTTCCTTGGCGCCGGCATGTTCCGCAGAATCTCTGACCGCTCGCTTTTCTACTTCTGTAATGCCGGTTGGAATACAGATAGCAATACGGGGCCTGGGAATCCTGGAGGGTAAGGATTTACGAATAAAATGTCTGATCATCTGTTCGGAGAGATCGAAATCGGCGATGACGCCATCTTTCAGCGGACGTATGGTGATGATTTCACCTGGCGTGCGACCCACCATCTCCTTTGCTTCTTTGCCATATGCCATGATCTGGTTGTCACTTTTTCGGATCGCGACCACAGAGGGTTCATCCAGAACCACATCCTGGTTTTTTATGTACACCAGTGTATTGGCAGTCCCCAAATCAATGGCGATATCATTGGACAAAAAGTTTGACAGATTGAAATTCATAGGTGCCCTTACATTAAGAGTATCCGTACAGAAGTGAGTTTGGTGCGCGGATGTCTGTTCGTCGCACACCATTCTACAAGATAATGAATTTTATCGAGTTTTTACAATTCGTTTTTTTTTACCAGGTGCTTATTTATGTGATAATGCTCACACTATAGCACGTTTTGTCGGGTGTGGGCATTTAATGCCGGAAATGTCTGTGCCCCGTAAACACCATGAACATGTCGTATTCATCGGCAGCCTGAATGACTTCAGGGTCTCGTTTTGATCCTCCGGGCTGGATCACGCCGATGGCACCGGCTTGATGAGCTGCATCAACCCCATCCCGAAATGGAAAGAACGCGTCGGAGATCATAATCGATCCCTCAAGCGACAGACCGGCTTCACGGGCTTTTCTTGTGGCCAGCTTGACCGAATCGACTCTGGACATCTGCCCGGCACCGATGCCCAAGGTCCGCGTCTCTGTGACCAAAAGGATTGCATTGCTTTTCACCCATTTGGCGACCTTCCATCCAAACACCATGGTATCCCATTCGGGCGCTTGGGGTTCACGTTTCGTGACCACGCGGTATGCATCCCTGTCCTCGTTGATTTGATCGGTGGTCTGAAAGAGATATCCTCCCAGCACTTTTTTGATATCCATTTGCTGCCCGCTCACGTCCGGTTCCGGCCATTCGATCAGACGCAGGTTTTTCTTTTTGGCAAGTCGGTCAAAGGCGGCGGACTCGAAACCCGGAGCAACGATGACTTCCAGAAAGACGGAAGCCATCTCTTCGGCCAGTTCGAGTGTGACTGGACGATTCAGAGCGACAATACCGCCAAAGGCTGACATGGAATCGGTCTCGAAGGCGTTTCGATATGCTGTCACAAGATCCGGATCACTGCACGCCCCGCACGGATTATTGTGTTTGACCACGATGGCGGTGGGATCTGTAAACTCGTACGCCAGTCCCATGGCCGAATAGAGATCGAGAATGTTATTGAAGGACAGCTCTTTGCCATGAAGTTGTTTGCCAAAGCCGGACTCTTGTTGTCGATCCCGGTACAAAGCGGCTTTTTGATGAGGATTTTCCCCGTAGCGCAGGTCCTGTTGTTTGACAAGATCGATATGGAAAGACTCTGGAAATAACGTCTCGTCACAATCGGATTTTAAGTAGGCCTGGATGGCCGCGTCATACGCCCGGGTGCGCGCAAAGGCTTTGCCTGCCAGTCGTCTGCGAGTTTCTATTGATAAAGAGGTGTTGGACTTTTTCATCTCTGGGAGAATGGCCGGATGGAGTGGGGGATCGACGACAATGGCCACATGGGGATAATTTTTGGCAGCGGCCCTTATCATGCAGGGACCACCGATGTCAATATTTTCCAAAGCATCGTCTTCCGAGACATCGGATCGCGCAATGACCTGTTCAAAGGGGTAGAGATTCACAACCACAAGGTCGATGGGTTGTATAGTATGGTTGCGTAGTTGATCCATTTGATCTGGGTCGGACCGTTTTGCCAGTATGGCTCCATGAATGTTGGGATGCAAGGTTTTTACCCGGCCCGACAGTATCTCGGGAAATCCTGTGACATCGGAGACCGGTGTGACGTCAAATCCCCTTGCGGTTAAAAATTGTCTGGTTCCCCCGGTGGAGATCAATTCGACACCCATTTGATCCAGATCGCGGGCCAACGCTTCCAGCCCGGATTTGTCATAAACGCTGATCAAGGCACGTTTGATTGGTTGTTGATGAGTCACAGCTACCCTCTGCTTTTTTGTGTTCTATAATCAAACGATGGGCCAGATGACGTTTCTCCCGGATGAGGCTCTTATTTTTTCCAGTCGGTCAGCTGGATTTGATAAACGAGAAACGTGAGTTGTCTGCCCATTGAATTTAAACCCGTCTATAATGAAACCAATATTTCCTCAAGTGGAACATCCAGCAGTTCACATGATTCCCAGCCCGGCGCATCGAAATGCCACCATTCGGTCTGTATGGTTGTAAACCCTGCCTCTTTCATCGCGTGTTGTAGACGGGATCGATTTTCAAGTATATGTTCGGGCAATTCCATATAATCCGATGCCGCTGTTTCACAAAAAGCGTCGATGGGGGTGGGCATCTCGACCTCTTGTCCGGTCGAATCAACCAGCGTGACATCCACAGCACAACCTCTATTGTGACGCGAACCCGTTTCCGGATTGGCGACATAGCGGGAATCCGGAAGGACCTCCCACATCGCCCGCTGAACGGACAAGGGACGATAGGCATCCAGTACTTTGATACCATATCCCTCAGCTTGGAGGGATTGATGTGCCTTAACCAGCCGCTCTGCCGCGTCCCGTCGGAGAATTGCTTTGTGACAGACGGAATAAACCGCTTTGCCAAGAAAGTTTTGATCGCTGGCATAGATCAGGTCGATTTGGATCGTCGGATCGAGATTGGAGAGGTCGACGAGTTCAAGCGGATCCTTTTCTTGACACGCAAAGAGTGTCAGCAGGCTGATGAACAACACCACACCAGCGAATAACCGTTGATGGGTCATAGGTAATCCTTTTCAATCGATTTTAAGAATTCGTACGCGACCTGCTTGCACCTGAATTCTGTTTTCGGCAAAGTAGCGAATCGCAGTGGGCAGGATCTTGTGCTCGACGAGTAAAATTCGGGCCGCAAGGGATTCGGGGGTGTCGTCGTCCAATACCGGTACACACTCTTGAATGACCGGTGGTCCGGTGTCATAGTCTTCATCGACGATATGCACTGTTGCGCCGGAGACTTTACAGCCATAGCTTAATACAGCTTCATGAACCCGCCGGCCATACAACCCTTCTCCCCCAAAGGCTGGTAACAAGGCCGGGTGGATATTGATGATTCGATTTCGATACTGCCGTATGATTCTGGAGGGAATTTTTTTGAGATATCCCGCCAGCACCAGGAGATCGGCCTGAAACGTTTCCAGGTGGCGGGTCAGTTCTGTTTCGTATTCCGTTTCAGAGTCAAAGTGTTTGGGGGAAATGTGTATCGCCGGGATAGTTCTGGAGCGCGCGATATCGAGCCCTCCCGCTTTGGAACGGTTGCTCAATACGGCAACCACACGGGCTGGATAGAGGTCGGACTGACAGTTGTCAAGAACGGCTTGCAGATTGGAACCCCGACCTGAGACAAAGACAACTATATTGAGTTTATCCATCACAGACTCCGGACTCGAGCATTTCCAGCGTTTGGGTATGGGTATCCAGCCGCACCCGACAGCCCACAGGAAGGGTGAATTTGATATCTCCATGGCCATAGGGAAACCGATCGATGACCGGGATGTTCAAATGGTCCACATAGTCGTGCAGGATTTGTTCGATTTCCAGTGTCGGAGCGTCTTCAGTACAGTGCAAAAAGTCTCCCAGGATCAATCCCTGTATCTGGTCGAGAACCCCGGCGTTCCGGAGCTGGGCAAGGTATCGATCGATTTTATAAGGCGCCTCTCCTATATCCTCCAAAAACAAAATGGCTCCTTCCATATCCGGGAAAAAGGGTGTGCCTACAGAATGGGTTACCAGTGAGAGACAGCCTCCCAACAGACGACCCTCTGCAACGCCCTGATTTCGTATCTTGCTGGTTTCGCATGAGAGGCTGTGAGGTGTGGATTGCATCACCATCGGCCAAAAGTGAGTTTCGGTAAAGGGGTCGATTGTTTTACCCATTTCCACTGCAACCATCGGCCCAGAAAAACTGATCAGCCCGGTTTGAGCGAATATGGCCAGTTGCAGGGTGGTAATGTCGCTATAGCCCACAAGTACCTTCGGGTCTTTTTTGAGTGTTTCATAATCCAGATCCCGGATTAATCTGGCTGTTCCATATCCGCCCCGTGAGCAGAATATGGCCCGGATTGTCGGATCCTGAATGAATCGGTTCAGGTCTGAAAGGCGCTGTTCATCTGTGCCTGCAAGATAACCGTGCTCGCAGAAAAGGTGATCTCCCTGAACACAGTTATATCCTCGATCACGAAGGTATTCGAGACCCTTGAAAAATAACTGCTTCTTTGAGCCAAATGGAGGACTGGCTGGTGAGATGATACCAATTTTATCCCCTGGATTCAGCCGCACCGCTTTGATTGTGACGTTCTCGACCACAGTAGACCCTCTTTTGAACAATGTGCCGGGTAGATGGAATTGACTTGTATACAGCAGAATGGGTAGAGACCCCGTTTGCAAAACGGAAAATCCTAATTACAGGAATGGATATACGGAGTCTTTGATATTCACGCTACCGGATGAACCGTTACAGTATAGAAATAGTCGGAAGAGAGATTGGACACGAATCCGGTTAACGATCCAAAAGCCGCTGGATTTCGTATATGGAGACGGGACGCGTCAGTCGAAAATCTCCAAACCCTGTTGGATCATAATACTCAAAATACCGGTTATACCGATAATATTGCCATACTTGAGATGGATAGGGTCGCGATCGGGGCATATCGTTTCGATAGACTTCATCGGGGGGGCCGAGAATAATGAAAACCATCCCCATATCCGTACGCCATCCCGGTCGATTCATGGTAGAAAAATGTTTGTTGGCGTATTCAACCCGGTTGTAATAAAGCTCCATGGCTTCATTCAGCGTGGTGCCCGGTGTGGGATCGTTCGCTTGCCAGAATTCCTTGAAATACACTACCTTTTTCTCTTCCGGGGCGTTTTTGAGTTTGTCCCACTCTTGATCGTCGGCAACATAACGCAACTGATCAATTGCAGCATCGATATCCCGAACACTCATGGGCATATCCAGCCATCTGATAAAAAATGAGCGCGAGGTCTTGTCCTCGTCCCCGTTTTTGACTTGGATGGTCATGATATATTCATCGGCTTTCAAACTGTCTGCCGGGATTTTGATGACTTCTAGGGTACGACCGAGATCCAGGTTTTTGGTATATTGATCAACAAACTTGAACTTTCGGCTCTGACCTTCCACTTTGTATTCAATATCGATTTGCTTGGTATCATTATTGTTATAGATTTCAAAATAGGCATAGATGGTCCCGGACAGTCCTTTATAGGGGTCGGTTACGACCGGACTGATGGATTTGATGCCGTGCGAATCCATCGAGATCGCATCGGTGAAGAGCAGGTCGCTGAGAGCAATGTCTTTTTCGGTAAAATCTTCGAGTTCAATCTTTTGTTCAAAGCTATTTATTTTGCCTGTTTCGTTGTCCTCGACGTTGACCGAGATTTTATATTTTCCGGGCTCGGAATCGAATGAATAGTGGGCAAAGTCAAACACAGATCGGCTGTTGGTTTGCTGAAACGAATCCACTTTTACAGATTCCTGCAATATCTTGCCGTCGATTTGGTTGTCGTCATCATCAAATAAAATCAGCGAGACTTCATACTTTGCAATGAAACCGGTGTCTTGTTTGACGAATTGCAGCTCATCATAGGCGGTTTCAATATACACATTCAAACGGCTCAAGTCAAACTGATTCGGGGTCGCGAATACCGCCGTATTGATATGAAACTGGGGGCCCTCACCGCTTGTCAGGTGACTGTCATTTGCAGCAAAAGTGGCAAGACTGAGCAGGAAAAGGACCAGCCCGATTGACATCAGTTTATTACACATAAAATTCACCCTTTCGCAAAATATACTTTTTTTTCTGATTCCAATCTTTGAGATTACCTGTTCGGAAGGGGATGATGTGAATACCATGTTTCTCTTCCTTTATCTCCGGGAGTCTATGCGTCAGAATGCACCAGATTTTCTATTTATTTATAACCTTTAATTCCTCTGGTATTATTTCCCTTGTTATGGGTCAGAGTGCTGTGTTGGTGACCCATACAATTCATATTCGTTAGCATTGGTGATCTGAACCCGGACAAAGGTTCCGGGTTCAAAAAGACCCGTGACAATGACGGTATTATCAATTTCCGGAGCGTCCCATGGGGTTCTTCCAATCGATTGGTCCTCATCCTCGAGACCTTCATCGATCAGCACGGTCAATTGTTGGTCTATCAGAGAGTGATTTCGATTGCGAGACAGGTTTGCCTGTAATTGTGTCAGGCGGTCCTGTCGGTCCAGTTTGATTTCAAGTGGTACATCATCCTCAAGTCGGGCCGCCTTTGTACCCTCTTCAGGAGAGTAGGTAAAGACACCCATTCGTTCGAATTGAATCGTTTCTACAAAATCATACAGTTCTTCAAATTCCCTTTGGGTTTCAGATGGATATCCCACGATAAATGTTGTCCGGAGCGCCACATCCGGAATGGTTGATCGCAGTCGATGAATCAATGTCTCGATAGAAGAGCGATCCGGCCGCCGTCCCATGGCGTGCAACATTCGATCATTGATGTGTTGCAGTGGCATATCCACATACGGGACCACTTTGTCATGTCGCGCCATGGTATCGATCAGCTCCCCTGTCCAGTGTTGGGGGTGGGTATAGAGTAATCGTATCCATTCGAATGCCGCTACGCGTTGCAGTGCTTTGAAAAGTTCGCTCAAGCTGAGAGGTGGGTTGAGATCATGACCATAAATGGTGATATCCTGTGCGGTAAGGATCAACTCCCGAACACCGGTGTCGGCCAAAAATTGGGCTTCTTCAAGGATATGCTCAAGAGGACGGCTCTGATATGGACCTTTGATGAGGGGAATCGCGCAATAATGGCATTGGTTGTTGCACCCTTTGGCCAGTTTCAGATAGGCAAAATGTGCTCCGGTGAGGCGCTGCCTATGAACAGGAGTTTGTGGGGTCAGTTGTAATTTCTGTGCGAGCTCTTTTGCCGTATCCAGAGCGCTGGTGCTGCTGAACGCAAAATCGATTTCCGGCAACAGGGCTTTTACCTCGTGACGGTAACGTTGTGGCAGACACCCCGCGACCAGGATTTTATAATCCGGCCGCTCTTGTTTGATTTGAGCCACTTCTAGGATCGTCTCTATGGCCTCTTCCTTTGCTGACTCTATGAACGCGCATGTGTTGATGAGGGCGACATCAGCATCCAGGAGATCGTTGCACAACGTCACAGACCCATTTAAATAACCCAGAATCCACTCGAGGTCAACCAGGTTTTTCGGACACCCCAGATTTATACTTGCCAGTTTCACGAGAGCAGGGCCTCTACGAATTCATTTGGATTAAACGGTTGTAAATCATCCAGTTGTTCTCCCACACCGACATATCGTACAGGCAGACCAAGTTTTTTGGCAATTGAAAAGACAATACCACCTTTTGCAGTACCGTCCAGTTTGGTTAAAGCAATACCCGTGACGCCTGCATCGCGGGCAAATTGTCTTGCCTGTATCAAACCATTTTGTCCGGTCGTGGCATCGATTACCAGCAGGACCTCGTGTGGTGCACCGGGGTGTTCTCGTTCGAGGATTCGATGGATTTTGTTCAATTCCTGCATCAGATTGGATTTTGTATGGAGTCGACCTGCGGTATCGATGATCAGGATATCCTTTTGTCTGGATTTGGCTGCTTTGAGGGCGTCAAAGGCCACAGCAGCTGGATCGCTGCCCTGAATGTTTCGTATGAGGTCGACACCGGCTCGCGATGCCCAGATTTCCAGCTGATCGATAGCGGCTGCGCGGAAGGTGTCTGCGGCTGCCAG
>CAYPUH010000001.1:58395-58756 GCA_964413725.1 uncultured Cytophagia bacterium | reverse complement strand
CAGCCTCATACGCATGATAAATGCCAGGGGATTGAGATCCCCGAGGTCGTGGGCGTACCGAAGTCCGTGGTAGCTGCTGTCCGGTTCATTGTATAAATCAAATTTGGGGTCGGTCCAGTCGAAACGACCGCAATCCACGACAATGCCTCCGATAGCCGAACCATGGCCACCAAGCCATTTGGTCAGAGAGTGAACGACGACATCCGCGCCATAGTCAAACGGTCGCAACAGATACGGAGTGGTAAAGGTGGAATCGACAATCAGGGGCAGGTGATGTTTTGCCGCCACAGTCGCAATGGATTCGATATCGGTTACCTGCAGCACGGGATTGCCGATGGTTTCGATATAGATGGCGCGGGTG
>CAYPUH010000001.1:0-58385 GCA_964413725.1 uncultured Cytophagia bacterium | reverse complement strand
ACAAATCGGCATCCTCAATCAATGTGTCAGCGAAGATGGCGCGGGTGTTTTCCGTTACCGCCGCATCAAATTGGTCCGCGTTGCCGGCATCCGCAAACCGACAGTGGATGCCAAACCGGGGCAGAATGGAATCAAACATCGTATACGTCCCACCATACAGATTGTTGGCCGACACAATTTCATCTCCGGCCGAACAGATATTGATGATACTGTAAAAAATCGATGACGTTCCGGAAGCCGTAGCAAGAGCGGCAGCGCCTCCTTCCAGCGCGGCCATACGCGCTTCCAGTACGGCCTGTGTCGGATTTCCCAGGCGAGTATAGATGTTTCCCAATTCCTGCAACGAAAACAGATTGGCAGCATGTTCGGTGTCGCGAAAGAGATAGGCAGCCGTTCGGTGGACCGGGACACCACGGGCCATCGTTTCCGGATCCACAGACTGTCCCGCATGCACCGCCAGGGTTTCCAGTGAAAAAGGATGCTCCATAATCGTCTCCTTGTATGATAATGATAAGAAAAATCAGCTGTTTTTCGATTCGTGCAGATCAGAGTCTCAAAGGTTTCAGCAGAACGAGTCATATAACTTAAAAAATTTCTTTACTTTTTCAAAAACCTTTATATTTTTAATATAGCAGATGAATGGAAACCGGGTGGTTCTGTATTCGGCCACACCAGGGACATTTTTTTTACACGGCCGGGAATATTCTCTACACCCGTTTGTTTAACTTTATTCCATAACCTGTCACTTTTGCCACAAATCATGATGAACACAAGAGTATTCACAGCCCCCTTTATCCCAATCCGAACCCTCCACGGGAATTGGATCCTTGTGTCCTCGCAATGGTGGCTCCTTCGATTGCCGGTCCTACGATAAGACGATCGTAAATCGAACCGGCGCTTTCCTTTCTGACAAATCCATTACAACATACTTGCAGTACTATGAAACGAGGTCATGATCATGAGATCAGATACTGTAAAAAAAGGAATCGACAAAGCTCCACATCGCAGTTTATTAAAAGCCACTGGCATCAAAGATGACGATTTTAAAAAGCCTTTTATCGGCATCTGCAATTCATACATCGATCTGATCCCGGGACATGTTCATCTTCAGTCATTCGGTAGACGGGTCAAACAATCGGTAAAACGAGCGGGGGGAGTGCCCTTTGAATTCAATACCATCGGTGTCGATGATGGTATTGCCATGGGCCACAAGGGTATGAACTACAGTCTTCCCTCGCGGGAGTTGATTGCCGACTCGGTTGAAACCGTTGCCGCGGCTCACTGTCTGGATGGTCTGGTGTGTATTCCCAACTGCGACAAGATTGTCCCCGGAATGCTGATTGCAGCGATGCGACTCAACATTCCGGTCATCTTTATCTCGGGCGGACCCATGAAAGCCGGTCGTCTGGATTCCGGAGAAAAAGTCGATCTGATCTCTGTCTTTGAGGGCGTGGGGCAGATCAAAGCTGGCCGTATCGATGAAAATCGTCTCAAGGAACTGGAGGACCACGGTTGCCCCACGTGTGGCAGCTGTTCCGGAATGTTTACCGCCAACAGTATGAACTGTTTATGCGAGGCACTCGGTATTGCTCTGCCCGGAAATGGTACGGTATTGGCCGTGGATCCGCAGCGCACGCAACTGATCGACCAGGTCGGTGAACGGATTCTGGACCTGGTAAAACAGGATATCAAACCCCGCGATATTATGAACCGGGATTCATTCATGAATGCATTTGCTCTCGACCTCGCCATGGGAGGATCGACCAATACCATACTCCACAGTTTTGCCATTGCCCATGAGGCGGGTATCGAGCTGGATCTGGCAGATCTCAACACTCTCGCAGACCGGGTTCCCTATCTCTGCAAAGTGTCTCCGGCCTCAAAGGATGTCCATATCGAAGATGTAGACCGCGCCGGTGGCATTTCCGCCATTCTTCACCGTTTGAGCCAGATTCCCGGACTCCTCGACGTGAATCGTCCCACAGTGGCCGGAGGAACTCTGGGGGAGGTCATCGAAAACCGCCCCCCCCGGGATGACAAAGTGATCCGTCCACTGGACCGCCCTTATAGCACGACGGGCGGCCTCGCGGTGCTGTTCGGCAACCTGGCTCCCGAGGGAGCGGTGGTCAAAACCGGTGCAGTGTCCGATTCGATGCGACAGCACGCAGGACCGGCACGGATCTACAACAGCGAGGCAGACTGTCTGCAAGGCATCGACCGAAAGGAAATCCAGCCCGGCGACGTGGTGGTCATCCGCTACGAAGGGCCAAAAGGTGGACCCGGAATGCCCGAGATGCTGGCCCCCACATCCGCCATCATGGGACTGGGCCTCGGCGATCAGGTCGCTCTGATCACCGACGGTCGTTTTTCCGGAGGAACCCGGGGTGCATGTATCGGCCACATCAGTCCGGAAGCAGCCGCACGGGGTCCCATCGCCGCCCTCAAAGAAGGCGACCGGATCGAGATCGACCTGGAGAACCGTACTCTGAATGTCCGGCTCTCCAAAGAGGAGATGAAAGCCAGACTCGACTCTCTGCCACCGTTTCAAGCTAAAATCAAACGCGGGTGGCTGGCACGATACGTCACATATGTGACGTCGGCCAACACCGGCGCCGTGTTGCAAAACCCCTGGACGGATTCGGAGTAATCTATGAAAACCAAAATGACGGGCGCAGACATTTTCTTTGAATGTCTCAAACGGGAACGGGTGGATACCATCTTTGGATACCCGGGTGGAGCCGTACTTCACCTTTATGATAAACTCTATGATGTCGACTTTTTGAAACATATCCTCGTTCGCCACGAACAGGGAGCCACCCACATGGCAGAGGGATACGCCAAAGCGACGGGAAAACCCGGTGTGGTGCTGGTCACCTCCGGCCCCGGTGCCACCAATACGGTCACCGGAATCGCCGACGCCTATATGGATTCCATCCCCATCGTGGTCTTTACCGGACAGGTTCCCAGCCAGTTGATCGGCAACGATGCCTTTCAGGAGGCCGATACCACAGGCATCACCCGGTCGATTACAAAGTGGAGCGTACTGGTTCGCACTGTGCAGGATCTGGCTCCCAGCATTCGGAAGGCCTTTCATGTCGCCACGACAGGCCGGCCCGGTCCGGTGGTGGTCGATATCTGCAAAGATGTCATTCTGGCGGAGGGAGAGTTCAACTGGCCGGAAAACATCCAGATCAAAGGATACAATCCCCGCATTGAAGGCCATCTACCCATGATCCACAACGCGGCCAAGGCCATTCGCCAAGCCAAACAACCGCTGATCTATGCCGGCGGTGGCGCTATTCTTTCAGATGCCTCCGAAGAATTGACAAAATTGTCAAAAAGCACCGGCATTCCAGTGACCCTCACACTGCACGGCCTGGGTGCCTTTCCCGGAACCCATCCGCACTTCCTGGGGATGCTCGGGATGCACGGCACCTTTACCGCCAACCAGGCCGTAAATGAGTGCGATTATCTTATCGCGATAGGAGCCCGTTTCGATGATCGTGTTACCGGCAAAATCAGTGAATTCGCCCCGCATGCCGTAAAGCTCCATATCGACATCGATCCGGCGTCGATCAACAAAAACATTAAAGTGGATTTCCCCATCGTCGGTGACGTGCGTGCAATTTTGAATCGGTTAAATCAACAATTCGATCAACCAATGGATCTCGCCACCTGGTGGGAAAAGATCAAAGGCTGGCGACAACAATGTCCCCTCACCTATCCGGAAGATCCAAAACACCTGAGACCCCAACCGGTACTAAAACGTCTCTCGGAGATCACCGGTGGCAAGGCGGTGGTAACCACCGACGTGGGACAGAATCAAATGTGGGTAGCGCAATATTTTAAATTTACCCGACCGCGTACCCATATCACATCCGGTGGACTGGGCACGATGGGATTTTCACTTCCCGCCGCCATCGGTGCGGCCTTTGGACGAAAAGATCTGCCCGTGATCTCGATCTCCGGAGACGGTGGTTTTCAGATGAATATCCAGGAACTGGTGACCGCGGCCTATTACAAGATGCCTGTAAAATTTATCATCTTTAACAACAGTTATCTCGGTATGGTCCGGCAATGGCAGGAACTGTTCCATTCCTCACGGTTCTCGTTCACCGACCTGTCACCCAGCAATCCGGATTTCATTCAGGTGGCAAAAGGGATGAAATGCGAGGGTCGCAGAGTTACCGATCCCGCAGAGATTGACGCGGCCCTGAACTGGATGATGTCCGTCGATGACCGGCCGGTGGTCCTGGAATTCGTTACGGTAAAGGAAGAGATGGTCTTTCCCATGGTGCCCGCCGGTGCAGCTGTCAGTGAGATGATTCTCGAGCGGCTCGATCCGGATCGGTTTGATGTGTAGGCATCGGGGTTGTCCTGACAGTTGTAAAATGACATTCAAGGAGTATATATGAAAGTACCCGCAAAAACCTGTTTCGAAAAAATCTGGGATCATCATGTGGTCCGCCATCAGACCAATGCCCCCTCTATTCTCTATATTGACCTTCAATTGATCCACGAGGTCACTTCCCCGCAGGCCTTTCAGATGCTCAGAGACCGGGGATTGTCCGTACATCGTCCCCACCAAACGATAGCGACGATGGATCATTCCGTGCCAACCCGGGACGTCTATAAAACCTGGGCAGATCGCCAGGCAGCCGCGCAAATCGAATCACTGAAGCAAAACTGCAAAGACTTTCAGATTCCGTTACACGACATGGAATCGGACACCCGGGGCATCGTTCACGTCATCGGACCGGAACAGGCCCTCACTCAGCCGGGTATGACCATCGTCTGCGGCGATAGCCATACCAGCACCCACGGCGCATTTGGAGCCCTGGCGTTTGGGATCGGAACCAGCGAGGTGGGGCACGTTCTGGCAACCCAGACACTGCTTCAAGTCAAACCCAAAACCATGAAGGTCAACATCGGCGGTTTGCTCCCCCCCGGTGTCACCGCCAAAGACGTGATCCTGGCATTGATCGCCAAAATCGGAGTCGGTGGCGGAACCGGTCATGTGATCGAATATGCCGGTTCGACGATTCAGGCACTGTCCATGGAAGAACGCATGACCATCTGTAATATGAGCATCGAAGCCGGTGCCCGCGCCGGCATGGTCGCGCCGGATGACACCACCTTCGAGTACCTGGCCGGACGTCCCCATGCACCCCGCGGTGAACAGTGGGACTATGCCGTGGACATGTGGCGATCCCTGCCATCAGACCCCGACGCCTCGTTTGATCGGACCGTATCCCTCAATGCCGCCCAGCTCGCCCCGATGATCACCTTTGGCACCCATCCCGGAATGGGTATCCCCATCGATGGCAGTATTCCCGATCCCGCCCGGGAATCCGACATCACCCGAAAGGCAGCACTGCAAAAAGCACTCGACTATATGGACCTCCAGCCCAATAGCCGGCTTTTGGGCCACCCTGTGGATGTGGTCTTTATCGGCAGCTGCACCAACGGACGTCTTTCCGACCTCCGGGAAGCCGCACACATCCTCAAGGGGCAACAGATCTCACCCCAAACCCGGGTTCTGGTCGTGCCCGGCTCACAAACCGTCAAAAAACAGGCAGAGACCGAAGGCCTCGATCGGATTTTCAAAAAAGCAGGGGCCGACTGGAGAGAATCGGGATGCAGCATGTGTATCGCCATGAACGGAGATCAGCTGGAACGCGGACAGCTGGCCGTGAGCACCAGCAATCGCAATTTTGAAGGCAGACAGGGCAAAGGAAGTAGAACCATTCTCGCCAGTCCACTGACAGCAGCCGCCACGGCCCTGACCGGAAAAATAACCGATGTTCGTACCTGGCCCCACCTGGCCAAAACCACTGCGATCTAAAGAGTCCATCCGAACCAAGTGTCTTATCAAAAAAGAGGTCTTTATGGAGCCATTACAACATCTAACAGGAATCGCCGTGGCATTGCCGGTGAATGATATCGATACCGATCAGATCATACCCGCCCGGTTTCTAAAGGTGACCGACAAACACGGACTGCGCGACGGTTTGTTTTACGACTGGCGCACCAACGAGGCGGGCGAACAACGATCCGATTTCATTCTCAATCGGCCGGAAAGCCGAGATGCAACGTTTCTTCTGGCCGGCGACAACTTTGGCTGTGGATCCAGCCGGGAACATGCCCCCTGGGCCCTCCTGGCCTATGGCTTTCGCGTCATCGTGAGCACAAGCTTTGCCGATATCTTTAATAACAATTCTCTGAAAAACGGTCTTCTTCCCATCGTCGTTCCCGCAGATGTCCATCAGGATTTGCTGTCCACAATCCAGAACGCCCCCGACTCTCCATGGCATGTGGATGTGCAGGCTCAGACCCTATCCTGGAGAACAGATCGATCTGTCTCCTTTGATATCGATCCGTTTAACAAAAGGTGCCTGATCAAAGGACTGGATCCCTTGGGGTGTTTACTGGAATACATGGAGGATATCAAAACCTGGGAAGACAATCACCCTCCCCGAATCAACACAGGGTCATCCTTTTGAGGCCAATGGATTCCGGTTCAGGACGGCACGGTAATGATCACCTCGCGTTCCGGACTCTCCTTGTAGCCATATCGAATGGCTTTGCTTCGGATCCGGGTGGTACCGATAATGGGCCTCCTGGCTACATTCATCCCATACCGTGACGGGTTCGCCGAACATATAATCGGTCTCGGCATTGTTGGTGCAAAAAGGTATTTTCGACAAGAGTGGATTCCCTTTTTTTTATCAAATCACTTGACAGCCTGTTGAATTTTTTATATATTTCAATGGCCACAAGATTTTTTCTTTGGAACAAACGGTTTCTTTTCTTAACGATTAAGGGACAGAATTAAAAATGCGTACTCTGACCACAATGTCGAACCTTCTCTGGACCCTCTGGTGGGGCTGGTGGTGGACTGTGTCCCGACGTAGTGGGAGTGGAGTGCCATAAGGCTTAACCGCCATTGATAGTATGAAACCAATACTGCCCGCTACGTGATTTCTCGTGGCGGGCTTTTTTTTTACTCTAACAACGGAGGATGCGTCATGGAACCGACCAAAATTACACTGGATGAAAACTCTATTCCCAAACAATGGTACAATCTGGCAGCAGATCTACCGACGCCACCTCTTCCCCCTCTGGGGCCGGATGGCCAGCCTGTCTCACCGGACATGCTGGCCCCGGTTTTCCCCATGAATCTCATCGAACAGGAAGTCAGTACCGAGAGATGGATTCAGATACCGGAAAAAATTCTGGAAATCTACAGCCTCTGGCGACCGTCTCCCCTGTATCGGGCTCACCGACTGGAGGAGGCGCTGGGAACACCGGCCCGTATCTATTATAAAAATGAGGGGGTGAGTCCTCCGGGCAGCCACAAACCCAATACCGCTGTGGCACAAGCCTATTACAATAAGGAATTCGGAATTGAACGGATCACCACTGAGACAGGCGCCGGTCAGTGGGGCAGCGCTCTCAGTTTTGCCTGCGCGCTGCTGGGGTTGGAGTGTAAAGTCTACATGGTTCGAATCAGTTTCGACCAGAAACCGTTTCGTCGACTCATGATGGAAACCTGGGGTGGAAAATGCGTACCCAGTCCCAGTGAAGATACCGAGGTGGGGCGTGCTATTCTCAAGGAATCACCCGAAACGCCCGGCAGCCTCGGTATCGCCATCAGTGAGGCTATAGAAGCTGCGGTGGGAGATTCAAGCGGAAAAACACGCTATTCTCTCGGCAGCGTGCTCAATCATGTGATGCTGCATCAGACGGTCATCGGTCAGGAAGCTCAGGAACAACTCAAAGTGGCCGGTGAAAAACAGGCAGATGTGGTGATCGGATGCGCCGGAGGAGGAAGCAACTTTGCCGGGCTGGCGTTCCCGTTTGTTCGCGACAAAATTCACGGAGACGCCATCGAAATCATTCCCGCCGAACCGTCGGCCTGTCCCACCCTGACACGGGCTCCCTTTGCCTATGATTTTGGTGACAACGCCGAGACCACCCCTCTAATGCCCATGTATTCACTCGGACACAAGTTTGTTCCCCCACCGATCCATGCAGGCGGTCTGAGGTATCACGGCATGTCTCCTCTTGTCAGCCATGCCGTTCGGGAAGGTCTTATGGCGCCCAGAGCCTATGATCAATTGGATTGTTACAGTGCCGCTGTCCTTTGGGCCCGCACCGAAGGGTTTATCCCGGCACCGGAAACCAGCCATGCCATTGCCGCAACCATCGATGAGGCCAACAAAGCCAAAGAGGAAGGCAAAGAAAAAGTCATCATCTTTAACTGGAGCGGCCACGGTCTCATGGACCTCACCGGATACGATGCCTATTTTCAGGGAAAACTGGACAATTATCCGCTTCCGGAGGATGAGATCAAACGCTCTCTGGCTGTTATGGATTCACTTCCCAAACCGGAATAGACCCAATAGCCCTATAACGTTTGTCACGGGAGATCCGGATTCCGGATCTCCCGATTCTTCCCCTTATATGGTTGAGGGAAAGAATGTCTGACAGCAAAAATACCCATAATTTCTGAACCGAACCACAGGATACAGAATGGATAACCAAAAGATGACACCTGAACAGTTTGATCACCAGGAAAGACGCTGTCCCATGCTGGGTCATCAAATCCCGTTCTCGTACTGCCGGTCGACGCATGGTAACACACCGTGTAAAAAAATTCTCGACTGCTGGCACGAACGCCTGCCCATTCAAGAGTTTATCAAAAGCCAGCATGGTGAAGAGATGCTTCAACGCCTGGAAACCCCCTCGCAACACAAGGTGGTCACCATCACGCAGATCGTCTCGGATATTCTGGATCGACAAAAGCGGTCCTAAAGCCGTACAGGATCTTATTACGGGTTCAGAGGTTCATCGCGGACCGGCGCTGTGGCCACGGCAAGGGACTGATTCAATCGTTTGCCAATCGAGGTGAACAGATACCACCGATTGCCTTCCCGCACCAAAAAGGGATCGCTTTCCCGGTAATTGCTCTCGGAAACCGCGGTATGTCGATAAACCGTGCCGGCGAACCGCTGCCGATCAAATGCAGCTCCCACTTCTGTGGCCAGAACATCGGTCAACATTCCATCGACATCCGGGGGAAAAAAATCGGCATGGTAGAGCACATAGTGTTTTCCCTGGTGAGGGAAATAAAAGGGCGAACACAAATGATGGATGTGCTCCAATGAAGGGGGTGAGATCAACGGCTCATCCTGAGCTGTCCAGTCGCGGCCGTCTTTCGACCAGGCCAGATAAATTCGCAACGAATCCGCCTTCATACCCGACCACAACATGATCCAACGATTGTCTTTTGCAGGCAGACTGTAGCGAAAGACCCGGGCGTAACTCACCGCTTTTTCTCCGGCATATTGACGGGTATCCATCGCCACACCTTCATATTCAAATTCGACACCGTTTACACTCGATGCCAATCGCGTGTGGCTGTTCTCCCCGTGGTAGTAGAGGAACAGGCTCTCCTCTTCCGGATTCCAGATCGCGTGCGGACTGGAAATATGTGAAACCCGATAATGCGGCTCCCATATATTGCGGATCAAAGGATTCGTATGATATTCCGTCCAGCCCCCGGTTAACGAATCGGAATAGGCCAGACAAATCCCTCCCGGTGCGTTGTGTGGTGCATAGTAGAGATAATATTTCCCCAGTGGATTAGTAAAAATCAAATCCGCCCGAACCACCGACGGAAAAATCACATCATCACATGGATTGTACTCTAGTGAATCCGGATGTAAAATAACTCCCCGGTGTTCAAAATCGGGAAAGCGATCTTCAGCCTGTTGCGTGCGGCACCCCAAGCCAAGGGAGATGACGATAACCAACAACAAACCCGAGAAAACCAATCTACTCATCGGTTTGACTCCATTATTGGTGGTAAGTGAGAAGATGTCCCCGGAACCAGAGCAGTGAAACGACAGACACTGTTCGATACCGGTTTCAACCGACCGGAGAGATGGGGTCACCAGACTCTGCATCCTCTATCTCTGTTGCGAGTCTGGCCTAGTCCTGGGCACCGCATGAAAACACGTCACAAAATCGATCGATAATATACAACAAGCGGCGAGGGCTCCCAGCATATTGCCCCCCTCTGTGTATCACAATACACGAACATACCGGATTTAAAATTCTCCCTGATACTATTGATTGCACACTGACTGTTATTTGTTTAACAACAGCACAGCTCCGATCCTTTCGCAAACCATCCTGAACCCTTACCAGGCGATCAGTGCGATACGTTTCCCCTAAATTGTTCTCCGGCTGTGACGGCAAACGGCAATCTGTTCTGAGGTGGTGGCAGCGGACAGGTCGCATAGGGTGAAAAGGCACAGGGTGGATTATACGCTTTGTTAAAATCAATAATCGTCGTCCCATCGTCATCCGGAGGATCCACAAGCACAAATCGGCCGGGAGGATAAGTAGATTCACCATTGGTAGCGTCGGCAAAGATAAGAAAAAACGGTTCCCGGACCGAGGCCGCCAGAGGTTCCAGTCTATAGGTGTGATCCCGATAGGTAAAGATCAGCTCTCCCGGACACCTCTGCCCCGATTCCGTCCCCAGCACCGTGGGAATGGGTATCGTTTTGATCGAATCGTACGGTTCAAATTCGGCCTCCAGTCGCCAGTCCGGATCTACCGGAAAGCGGGGAATGCCTTTAAACGCCTCCAGACGCGGGTGTTTCCGATCTTTCAGCCGGACACCCAATTGACCGCCTCGTTCGATGACATACCACACCAGAGACCCCCACTCCAGTCTCGTCGGTGTGCCACCGGCATCACTCTTTAATATAAAAGATTCAGCAGATTGACCGTCCGAATAAATGTCGACGCCCGGATGGACCCGGAGTTCTACGGTTCCATGCTCGACCACCAACGTCCCCATCTGTGCCGGCGCATCATCATACGGGAAGACAATATCATTTTCCGGCGCGGATCCAAATGTATTGTCACCGTCATGCAACCAATACAGACCCGCCAGACTCAGCCATCCTTCAGGCTCCTGCAGAGATGCAATACGCTCCTCATGCCAGGCATCGATCGATGCCTGATAGGTCTCCGGATCGGATTCTGTACAGGCAAGACCGAACACCAATGCCATCACCAACAGCACATATGGCTCAAACCGAAAAACAAAAAATCCTTGTCTCATCATATCCTCTCATTTACAATACGGTATCCATTCCCGGCCACCTATCAAACCAGTAGGCCAAAAAACGCCACTGCCCCCATCGGTCGTATACAGCTTTGACTTGTTTGGCCGATGGAACCCTGTCATCAAAGTATGTTGTTGTGACAAAAGCCCGAAATACAGTATCGACGGCGATTTCATCATACCGTCCCAATAGCATCAGTATAGACGCGGCAGCATACGGACCCACGCCCGTAATCTGTAACAGCTCCTTTCGGATCTCTTCGGTCGGTCGCGAGTCCCGGATCCAGGACTCGGGCTCCAGATCGGCATTGGTCACTTTTGTTTCGACAACACATTGCAACAATCCATGACAGCTCTGGCTCAACTGTCGGGACCACTCGAGGTCTTTCCAGCCGAGGGTGTCAAAGAGAACCTCCTTAAAGTCATCCTTACCAAAAACCGGCAAGCCGAGGTGTCGGGCCACCTGACGGGCCACGGTGGTTTTACCGGAGGCCGGCAGACCTGTCACCAGAATCACCAGTGGCGATACAAATAAAATGGGGGTTGAATGGGTCATATCATGAGATCGGATAAAAACTTTTTATTGAAACCGGTTGTCGGAGCGAATACGGGAAACCTGATTTTGAGTTTCAGAAAGCCAGCCATCACGGGCTGTGGGTATGCCATCGAACTCTCTTGTCACGGGTTTGATGTCCAGCAAGGGAGTACCATCCAGCATATCCACATCCAGAATGTTCAGCGTCACTCCCTCGATATGACTCAAACGCACCACCGAGATACCGATGGGGTTGGGTCGTCGCGGCGCCCGGGTGGCGAACAACCCATGCGGTCGGGTGTCCAGAAACGGTGTAACGGTCAACAGCGCTTCTCCCGCTTGATGCAAATGATACACCAACAGAATATGCGAAAATCCGTCAAGATCGCGCAGACCTTCGAGATAGATCTCTTTGATCTCGATTGTTCCCTCAATATCTCGTGCACCGGCCGGCTGGATCGGTGCATTTTCCACAGAGGTCCATGGTGTGCGGATCACACCGATGGGATGATAGAGAATGTCGGTTCGGGTGGACATGATGATGTAATAAACAAAACCAGAGGGATTTGTCCAAGTTAAAAAATCGAGGACAAGGAGGACCTGCAGAACATGCGCAAGTCCTGTTCACGTTGAACGATGACCATCGGGATTCAACGTGAACAGAACGATGACATTCAACATAGTGAGGAAATCAGGATTACAGCAGCTCAAAAGGTGGCCACATTGACAATGTTTCCGGAACTGTCCATCGCCTTTAGATCTCCGCCGGCGACATAGATCAAAACATGACCATTTGGAATGGTATTGGGATTGGGCGTTGCCGTCTCATTGATCAAAAGACCCCCCTGATGCAGATTTAAATAATGAGTATCGTGTTCCAAAGCCATCACGGCATCATAGCCATTATCGGGGTCGCTGGTATTTTCGTTGTAATAGGTAAAGAGGAGATCACGTTCAAAATCGCCGCTTTCCGGTTGCCGGTAATTGAGAATCCATTTTTTTTCATCTTGGGTACGCGCCAATTGAATGTTTGCATAGCGGATACCATCTCCGCTGCCGCGCAGTCTCAATTTGGCAGAAGGATTTTCAGTTGTCGAATAAACCGACAAGTGAGGTTCTCCGATTTCTCCGCCGATTTGATCATTCCGACCAACATAAAGGGGTTCAGCGACAAACGTTTTCGCACCCGAAAAATAGCCGGCATAGACTTTATCGGGAGCAATTGTGTTGCGATCAGATCGAACCGACCCCTCAACCGCGCTGATTCTTCGGATTGCGCTCGGGGCATCCATCACCTCATCCGGATTTTGTAAAGAACCTTTTACGATGGTAATATCCCGTCGAGTCGGATCCTGCGGACCGAGTGACCAGTTTTCTCCGAGATTGGCGACACCGATGGTTTTGGTTCGATCACCATTGTAAAGATGGGCACTGATAGCAATGTTCTGTCTGGCTTCCGTCGATGTGGAGGGTGTCGCATCTGCATGAGCAAAGGCGTGGATGGCCATCTGCTTAACAGCCTGAGAATAATCCAGATTATCCTTTGCATCGATAAACAGACAAGACTTGCCAATAGTGTTGTTACCAGCTGCATTATGAAAAGAATAGGGATGCCCAAGGGAATCGATGTTAACCAATCCTTTTTTCTCTGTGGTTCGAAATCCCACCATCCCATCCGTGTCTACATGCATCAATATGCCGGTATTGTTTTTTACGATCAATTGAGCGGAACACACATGGGCGGCACAAAGAGCAAGAACAAAAATTAACTGTTTCATGCTTTTCTCCCTATAGTATGCTGAATTAACAAAATTTTGCATCCTGCGTTGGCAAAATTTTTTCAATGATCAGAGCTAAAATCAACCGTCCCTATTCATCGATTGCAATCGAAAACGTCACAATATTGTGTCACACTAACATCATTCAGTGACAGAAGAAAGGCCAAAGAGTCAGAGACCACGGAAAAGAACGATTAATATCAATGCTTTACAAAGATTATCCAAAGTCGTCTAACCTTTGAGCAAAAAATTGCAACCATCATGCCTAAAAATGTACCATAATTCCTCTATCTATATTCAAATATTCATTCCTTCTCAAAAACAGAACGATATCTCTATTCGGACCATTGCTGTCCGAAACAAGCAAAAGTATCATATTTATCATCTGAAAATATGACATTTATACATTTTTTGAGCCAAACGGTTAAAACAGGACGACAAAAAAACAGAGTTTTTCAGAGAACAAAAAGTGAGACCACAGAGAGAAAAAACAATTTAAAAAAAAGTTGATTCAACAGGATTTCTCTCGTTTCAAAAACATTGCTGTTAAATCAGTTCATTTCATTGATTTTAACTTGCTTAACAAGAACCTCTTAAACAATGATTTTACAGTTTCAAACCATCTATACCCTTTATCTTTCTCTCTTTTTCCTCTGCGGTTCTCTGTGAGCTCTTGTTATCATCTTTTGGTTGCAAAAATCTATTTTGGACAAGAATGTATGCGGACATTATTTTAAAAACGGTTGATCAGAACATGCCTGAGCAACACACAGTACAGGAATGACGATTAATTGAGATCAGCTTAATTCACTCGAGAATACAGATCTTTAACAATCTCGATTAAATAAACGGATAACTTGTCATACCGAATCGATTCCGGATCGCCCTCTTCATTGTAAATGACAAGGTTATCCAGGCCGAGATCATCCAGTTCCTCTGCTATATATCCAAAAGATTCGAGTTGACTGTCTTTATATATAAAAGAACGAGGGGCGAGTTGTAGAATTTTTGCAAAATCATCGTCCAGGGGTTGGATATTCTCTTTATATCGTCTGGAAGAAGTGTCCCGATAGAGATTACCGGTATTATCTGCCGTGATATTCATTTCGGAGCCGGAGGGCAGATTGGCAATAGCCAGAGATGAAGTAGGATTGGGAACTCCAATACCCAGTTTACTGCCTCCATCGAAACACATACGAGCGCCGCCATGGACATAGAGAGGTCCATTGACCACCAATTTGTAGTTTCCTGAAGGATTCGTCGGCTGGGCATTGGTACCGATATAGGCAGCAGAAGCAGGGTCGCCAGACCAGGCAACGGTCAGGTTGTTATGAATATGCTGACTTCCCTCAACATTCACAAATCCCACGGCCCGAAGAGTTGCCCCATTGGCGTCGTCAGCACCTATAGCTAGAGAACCCACATTGACAGCACTACGTCCACCAGCATCCCCTCCATCATAACCCAGTACATTATAGAGATTCTGATTGTCGGTATTGGGATCATAATAATCCCTGATGGTGGCATTCGTGCCGCCGGTGATATCCACCCGGTGTGTTGTATAGTGCCCGGTGGGCGCATTGAGATTGGTATAGCTGAGGTTTTGATTGTCAGTGTTGGCTTCAAAGCGATCGCTAAAAGAGGCTGTCAGATCGGACAAGCCATTGCTGCGGCCAAGCGTCAGGGTTTTGCTGGCGCTACCGGAAAAATTGGCACTGGTGACCACACCATCTGCCCCGGAACCGGTGGCATCGCCGTCCCAGATGTCGGCGGTGAGGGTTCGTTTTTTCACAATGCCACCATCCAGAACCAATACCGAAATGTCATCACTGTTCCCTTCATCGCTCACGGTGCCAATTCGTAAATCCCCGCCTATATCCAATGTCGCAGCAGGAGTGGCATCCCCGATAGCAATTCCAACGTCACCAGACGACGTCACCCGCATCACGGTACTCTCTAAATGACCCTTAACAAGCAGCTGAGCATAACTCTGTATACTCAGCATAAACAAAACACACAAAACAACCTTGATCTTTTTCATCTTCATTCCTCACATGTTTGTTTTAACGGGTTCAGAATATCCGAGCTTCAAGACAACAGATAGCCTCAGAAAATCGATAACCTGTTAATTACGGATGAGCAGCTAAAAGAGATCATTCTTAAAATACAGGCAATACCTCTCTGGTGTTTGTTTACTGAAACCATCCCATCTAACGTTCCTAAAAGTTCAAGTGTTTTTCGGGCATTGTGTCCAAACCGATTCTTTTTACCTCACCGAAATAAATAGTTGAACATAACCGCAGCAGGCAGTCCCCTTGGGATAGTACTCTTGTAATAAAACAGTGACGCTATCACGAAATAATGGCGCTTATCATCCTTGTAAAGCATCTTTGAATTATTACTTTCTGTGGAATAGTATCAATATTATCCCCTCTGACAATAAATTCTCTGCTTTTAAAAATATCAAGACTGTACAATTGCCTTAAACTCAAAAATACCAAGTACGGTCAAAATATCGAGACACTTGAAAAACATGGTAAAATTGAGAATTAAATCGATGATGCATTCATTCCTAACCCAAGTGACCTTTTGGATACCGATCACCTAAACTTATAAGCAATTATTATGCCCCTTTCCATAAAAAGAGAGGAAATATTACGAGCTTCGTTTGGTGACTCGAACATCAGGGTTATCTCCCGTAAAATAAGCACCTAAAACTGCACAGATTAGAACAAATCCTTGAGTATATATACGGTTTGATCTGTATATAGGATTGAAAATCGTGATATAACTATGTCGTATTGTTATATCACGAACTGGAAAACAATCAAGGTCATGGAGTCTATTTGAAACCAATTGCAGGAAGAAAAAAAAGAGAGGAAGGGGGTGTATTGATACACATAAAAAAATATATCGAGCCTCGAAATTCAGAACAGCCCTGTGCATCCTTTATGATAAAAAATCACTGCCATAAAAACCAATCAAAACCATCATTTTTATATCACATCACACGAGTATCCGGTCGAACGACCGGACACACCACCACAATTCCATTAAAATCATTTTATTATGTTAGTCGAAAAACAGAATCGATTTGAATCAAACCTTGCGAAATCATTGGTTTTATTATAAAGTTAAATACACTGGTGTCCGGTAACCGGACACCAGAGATCACATCATTATATTCATCAGCTCTGCCAGCTTATCTTCAATCCCCTCTGCCAGCGGTGCCGGCAGATGGTATTCCCAGTAGCTATCCACTTCATAGCCCCCTTCGCGGACCATATGACTCGTGGGCAAATAGGCACGGGCACCATTGCTATAGGCAAGAGGCAGCGTGATTCCGGGTCCCCCGTTTGCATCGATCACATTCCCCAGCTCGCCCACCGCTTCGGCTTCCAGTGCCACAATCTTCAACTCGGGGCCCAGCCACAGGAAATGCACATCCACATCCAGACTCTCCGGCAACGATCCGCCTCGCATCAAAATCTCCATTTTCTCGCGAGCCCATTGATCTCGTCCACCTTTGGGACCAGGATCATCGATATAGTGCTGATAAAAATCGAATGAGGGAAGGGATTGCAACGGACAGGAGAGGCTCTTAATCTCCCCTCCGAGCGTTGGTTCGATGAGCGTCAGTCCGGATTTCACAGCGTTCAACACCTCGTCAGCGACCATCCTGCCGGCTGTCTCCACATCCTCCCAGGTCCCCTGCCTCCATCGATGCGTACCCTCTGCAATGGGAGCGGGTTTGGCATCTCCTCCACAACCCTGAAGAAAAAGAGCTCCCTCTGTTTTGAGTGCTTTGTTCAGTTGACGCATCGCAACTCCGGGATAATCGGCAGACACGCTGTTTAAAAAAATCATCGAGGGATGACAGGATACGGAAAACAACACAGATACAATGTCATCATTGTCATCGGTAAAGGCCACCACCGGCAGGGCCCGACACACCTCTGCGTCCGGCCAGGGTGCCCAGACCACACCCCCACGGCCATCGGGTTGCCGCCGGCTCACCGGCAACCCGGTTTCTGTCATACCCGCTCTTATCGTGACCTCCCGCATCGAATCCCGCGCCCTGGCGGTGCTTGTCAGAGTCGCATCGAGAATATGTTCCATATAAGCGACGTCCGGAATGCCATTGTAATGCCAGGTGGTGAGACGAGGTCCCGCATGGGTATGTGAGGTGTTGATCAAAATCTGCTCCGGTTGCAATCCAAAGCGCTCCCGCAGTTTGTTCTTGAATCGAAAAACCGTTTGCCGCTCAAAAAACAACACATCATAACCCAGGATCAATACATCGGTATCCTCGTGAGACACCCACAGGGCGCGAACCTTCAGGGGATCGTGTATCGCTTCTATGCCACCGCTCTGACTCAGGCCTTCCATAGCCATACCGACGGGAGGCGAAATGTCTTGGTGAGAAAATCCGGCGAGCATATTGACTCCTTTCCGAAATCCATAACAAGATTTGTCATGTTTCGGTATCAGGCTGCACGTGCGACCGAGTATCCATACCGATCCCGTGCACCCCCATCCTGCCCCTGGTCAGTCTCATCGGAGACGGGATCGGTTCGGTATTTCCCTCAGCGCCCAATCCTGCAATCCAACACCCGGTGGCGGCACAGCATAAACGCGTTTGACGAATGTGGTCATCATATCGGCGCAGCCGTACCGTGCGCTTAAGCCGTCAGCTATAAGCAACAAAGCCGGACGCTCTTGAACGCCCGGCCTGTTGTTTACTCTCCAATCAATTCATATCCCCACGTCTTGCCCTTTTTCGTCGCTGGAACGCCATGCTCCATCCATACGGGTTTGGGAGCATCTTTAAGATAGTGATCGAAAAACTGCTGCATGCGAATGGAAAGATCCTTGCGGTTCCGACGTTTGCTCAGGTTGTGAGACTCGTCGTTGTAAACCAGCATCCATGCCGGCTTTTGCAATCGCCGCATGGCCACAAACAGTTCGATACCCTGATACCACGGCACAGCACCGTCATTGTCATTGTGCATGATCAGAAGCGGCGTTTCAATGTCCGGTGCCGTAAAAACCGGAGAATTTTCCAGATAATGCAGGGGTTTTTCCCATAGCGTGCCACCAATACGACTCTGGGTATGTTCGTATTGAAACATACGGCTCTTGCCACTGCCCCAGCGAATGCCACCATAGGCACTGGTCATGTTGGAAACCGGTGCGCCGGCCATGGCGGCAGCATAGAGATTGGTCTTGGTCACCAGATACGCCACCTGATATCCACCCCAGCTCTGTCCCTGGATGGCAATGCGATCCTTGTCCACAAAGCCGCGATCGATCATGTCCAGTGTTCCAGACACCACACAATCCATGGCGTCTCGTCCGGGATACCCCTCTCCATAGACGATATCCGGAATAAAAAAGACATAATCCCGGCTGCCATAAAAAGAAGAGCGGACGGTGGACGGACTGGGCCGCGGCGGCTGGTACCAGTTTTTGATGAACGAGGTCCGTTCGTAAAAATAGACCATCATGGGATATTTCTTGTCGGGATCAAAGTTTTCCGGCTTGTACAGCAATCCCTTGAGGGGTCTGCCATCCGCCGACGTCCAGTGCACCAGCTCCACAGTGGGCCAGTAATACTCGTCCTGCTGCGGATTGATATGACTCTGTTGCTGCATGTCCTCAAAATCGGGATCGCTCACCCAGACATCCGGGGATTGCCGGGAGGATTCCCGCGTAAAGATATAGACATCTGCCTCGTCGGCTTTTTTTAAACCTTCGTATCGATGATCGCTTTTGATCAGCTTTTCAGGTGCTTGGTCGTCGCCAAAGGTCTTGCGATAAAAGCCGGCAGACATGTCCGTGTGGTCAAACGTCCGAAACAACCACTCTTGTCCAGGCGTGAAAAAGCGTTCGTCGCGGTCCAGACGATGGTAACGAAATTCGAGTTTGTTTTCCCGACCCGCGCCCTGAGTGACATTGACCGGCCCGGTATCGCCGTTGGGGTCGAATCTCCAGATATCATATCGATCATAAAGGAAAAGATCCTCGTCATCCTTGCTCCATCCCATCGGACCGTAGGCACCCGGATAATCCGGGATGTAACGCGTTTCCTGCCAAAAGGCAACCGAAAGATCCCGGGTCAGATTGACACGGCTTTTTCGATCGATGTCGTAACAGAACCAGTTGGAATCCGGTTCGCTGTACCAGAGAATGTATTGTGCATCCGGCGACAGCTGAATTCTGCCCCGTTGTTTTCTTTCCACCAGAGTGCGGTCCCCGCTTTCGACATCCACCACATAAACATCCCGGTAGGTGGCACCTTCCCATGACACCAGTTGTCGATAGGGAAGATGATCGAATCCCAGTGCCACATCGGCATCCCCTTCCCGGCCCCACCGGACAGACGGAAGAGTCGAATCCGCCAGCTGCACAAAACGGTTATCATCCAAATCGACGACCGCACGAAAGGTTCGATTGATTTCCTTTTCCTTTTCTTTCAGCTGATGCGGTTGCAGATACGGATCGGTCCAGCTCCAGACATCCAGCGTCGCCACCTCAAAGTCGACGATGGTGGTGTCTTCCGGTTCCGGAATGGGGGCCGTACCCAGATAAAGTCTCTCGCCGCTTTCGGAAAAATTCAGATTGCCATGCTCACTCACCGCCCAGTTGGCTTTCAGTCCCGTGGTCAGGGTATCCACCAACAGTTCCGCCGTGTCCTCACCGGGTTCCCAGTAATAGAGCGAAAACACCTTGGGTTCGATGTCAGAGGTGTCCTGGTGCGCCACAAACGCGACCTGTTCACCATCCTCATCCCAGGTCAGCTGTTTATACTCTCCCTCACCATTCAGCAAGGTATCGATACGGGTTTCATTAATGTCAAAATGATAAAGACCTGTGGGCAGAGTGCTATCTCCCTTGACACTGAATAACAGCCCGGTTCCCGGTTTGTTAAAGACATAACTCGACACCCCAGGATACATCCATTCATCCCCGGTGGCAAGATTCCGGATCACCAATTGATCCTTGTCGCTTTTCTCTTCGTCCTGATCCTCGTCGTCTTCTTCATCCTCTTCGGATTCTGTCGTTGTAGTATCCGGTTCCTCCGGAGCGGGCTCCATCATATACGCCAGCCAGCTGCCGCCCTCTTCAGGTACCTTGAAACTCTTGACCCGGGGAATTTTGGTCAGGTTCAGGGTCGCCAGATTGACAATGGCCAGGGAATCCTTGGGCATCTCGTCCGCTTTTTTGTCATCGATTTTGGCCTGGCGTGTCTCTTCAAAAAAAGGTTTGATTGTGCATACGGCAAACCGGCCGTCATAGGTAAATTTGCCATTGTCACCCCGGGGAACCTCGAACTCACTGTCGGTTTCCAGGCTCCGGATAACAAATGTCGCGTCACCTTCCTGAGGCTCTACGGAATAAAGGACCCAATCGCCATCTGTGGCAATCTGTTCTCCCTCTGCCGTCTCCCACATATCATAGACGCTGTGATCCAAAGGCTTTTTATCCGCCGCCCATCCAGAAACCACCCATCCAATACACAAAAAAAGTACCATCAAGCGTTTCATTCTTGTTCCTTTCATGATTCAATGATATTTAGGCCTACATGATAAAGACGATCCCGCACGGGATCGTCTTTAGGAGCGCTCTACCTCTCTGTTTTCCGAATCAAAAATCAACCTAGACATCCAGATCCTTAAAATGAGAGGTAATCGTCGCAATCTGTTCAAACTTTGACAAAACATTCTTACCCTGTTCACCCATACGGTACGTATCTTTGTCCAGCCGTCCCCGCGGATCGAGCTCGGAGAGAACATTCTCCTGATCCAGGTTGGGAACATCCTTGCCATACGGCCAGAGGCGGAAAGAGCCTCCCGTGATCTCGTCGATCAGGGTTACCTCTCCCTCAACGAGACCGTATTCGAGCTTCATATCGATCAGCTGCACCTTAAAATGGGCAAAGGCCTGTTCCAGAATCTTGAAAATCTCGTCATTCATCTCAAACATGGCACGGAACTCATCAGACCCTTTTTTCTGAATGAGAAAATCGATATACCCGTCATCGAGCATGGGATCGTGCAGGGAATCGTCTTTGTAATGAAACTGTGTGATCAACGGATCGAACCGGTCACCTTCCTCCACATCCCCCCATTTGAGAATCGAACCGGCCGCTACGCGTCGGGTCACCACTTCCAGATCGATCTTGCGATCCAGCTTCTTGACCAAAGCAACCTTTTCTTCAGGAGTATCCACATAGTGTGTGCGAACCCCAGCGCGGTTGAGATAGTCAAAGATATCCCGGTTTGTTTTCCAGTCCACCAGCGCCTTGCCCTCGATCACGTCGTGCTTGACGCCATCACCGGCTGTGATGTCGTCCTTGAAACGCATATACACCGTTTTCGGATCGTCGGGATGGGCATAGATAATTTTGGTTTTGCCCTCATTGAGCACGGTCATACGGTCAAATGAGAGTGACATATCTATCTCTCCTCTTCTGGTTCATGTTGGATCGAATTACAATTCACAATCCGATTATTGACTTGTATACGATAAAAGAACTCAAAGTTTCAGCAAACCGGAACCAAAGCTCCTGCCCGGTCGACTCTGTCATTAAAGGTAAGATTTTTCTAACAAAAAATCAAATGGGGTTTGAGAAAAGAGCAGCACAGTATGGCAGAAACTGAAAAAGTCAAAGGCGTCAGATGAGGAGGTCAAAAATCAAGTCGGTTCGGTTGTGTCCGGTTTGTCAATCAAATTCTGCTGAAACGGGTTGACGATCGTGAGGGTATCGATTATTTGAGAATGATTCATATCCTCGGTCACCAAAAGATCACACGTTACTAAAAGTGCAGAAGCAAAAGTTTACGCGTTTACAGGGGACCCCGGGTGTCATCAATCAACAGGGCAAACGGCTCCAATCCAGAGATGTATACCGTCGTATGGTGAAATATGTTTTCATCTGACCTCAGAACGCATGGGAGGCAGGGCCTGGGGATGGCTTCCCGGGCTATCACTCTGTTCTCATGTCGATTGTCTCACCTGTACTTCTCATGTTCCTCCATAATTCCTCTGTCTTGATCGCTTTTTTTATACAAATATCCTTCCACGTGCGCCGCCACCCGTCGTCCCTGGGCAATGGCATGGACCACCAAAGAGGCTCCCATCACGCAATCGCCTGCCGCAAACACATCGGGCAGGGTGGTTTTCATGGCGGTATCGACCTGCAGGGTCCCGTTTGTACCGCATTCAATGGAAACGTCGGAAAGCAACATGCCGGGATCGGGGTGGAGAAATCCCATGGCGACCAACACCAGATCTGCGGGAAACTCTCGTGCACTGCCGGGACGTTCCTTGATCGTCTGTCGCCCCCGGAAATCCGGTTCCGACCATTCAATCTCCACGGCCTCCACGCACCGAACATGCCCGTTCTCTCCCTTTAGCCGTCGGGTTTGCAGACTCCAGTTTCGGTCACATCCCTCCTCCTGTGAACTGCTGGTTCGCAACATCCGGGCCCGATACGGCCATGCCCCGGCACCGGGCATGGAAGACACCGGTTGCGGCAGGATCTCGATCTGGCGGACAGAGCAAGCACCCTGCCGGATCGCCGTGCCCACGCAATCGGAGCCGGTATCTCCGCCGCCAATGACCACCACATCCCTGCCGTGGGCATCGATGTCCTGAGGTGCGGGTATGCGTTCACCCGCCAGCCGTCTGTTCTGCTGCGTCAGGAAAGCCATTGCGGTATGTACCCCCTCGAGTGAGGCGCCGTCGCAGGTCAGGGTGCGGGGAATGGTGGACCCGATCGCCAGCACCACCGCATCGAACTGACGCCGGAGATACTTTAACGAGATATCCCGGCCGGCTTCGACTCCGGTTTCAAAAACGACGCCTTCGGTCTTCATCTGAGCCAGACGACGATCGACAATATGTTTTTCCAGCTTGAAATCCGGAATCCCGTACCGAAGCAGTCCTCCGGCCCGATCCGATCGCTCAAAGACCACCACCTCATGACCGCGTCGGACCAGTTGCTGAGCCGCGGCCAGACCCGCCGGTCCGGATCCCACGATGGCCACACGATGTCCGCTGCGAACAGACGCCGTTCGGGTCTCGATCCAGCCGTTTCGCCATCCCTGTTCGGCAATCTCCCACTCGATCTGCCGGATGGTCACGGGCGCATCGTCCAGTGTCAGCGTACAGGCGTCTTCGCAGGGGGCGGGACACAACCGACCGGTAAACTCCGGAAAATTGTTGCTGGTATCCATCACCGCCAGAGCCTCCCGCCAGCGTCCCTGATGCACCAGCTCATTCCACTCGGGAATGGCATTGTAAAGCGGACATCCCATGGAATGACAATGGGGCACACCGCAATCCATGCACCGTTCTGCCTGATGCCTGAGACCGGCTTCGGGTTGCGGCCGCTCCAGTTCCCCAAAGTCCCGGATTCGCTCGGACACAGGTCGTTTGAGGGTATTCTCTCTCTTGAAGTTTAAAAATCCGGATATACTAGCCATGATACACCTCCTCGGTGGCGGCGACGGTTTCCAGATCCGCTTCCGCTTCCAGCCGCATACGTTCCAGCGAACGACGATAATCGATGGGCATCACTTTGACAAACAGCGGCAACAGCTCCTCCCAGCGATCCAGTATCATCCGGGCACGCGGACTGTGGGTTAATTCCCAATGGGTCTGAAGCAATGTCCTGAGCTCTTTCTGATCTTCCGCATTCCAGACCAATTCCAGATCCACCATATCCAGATTGCATCGCGTGTCAAAGAGTTCCGTTTCATCAAAGACATAAGCGATCCCGCCACTCATACCGGCGGCAAAGTTATTTCCGGTGGGTCCCAGCACCACCACCACACCGCCCGTCATATATTCACAGCCATGGTCTCCCACCCCCTCGACTACAGCCCGGGCACCACTGTTTCGCACCGCAAACCGTTCTCCAGCCAGACCATTGACATAGAGCTCTCCCGAGGTGGCACCATAGAGCGCCACATTGCCGATGATCACATTGTCCTGTGGATCAAAGCGGGCGTTCTCGGGCGGAACCACGATCAGCTTCCCTCCGGTCAGACCTTTTCCCACGGTGTCGTTGGCGTCGCCGGACAATCGAAAGGTCATGCCACGCGCCAGAAACGCCCCGAAGCTCTGACCGGCCGAACCCGTGAAACGGACGGTAAGCGTATCCTCCGGCAGACCGTTGGCCCCGTGCCGCTCGATCCACTGACCGCTCAGTGTGGCACCCACCGTGCGGTGCACATTGCGAATGGGAATCTGTATCTCGGTGCGCAATCCTGTGTTCAGGGCCGCTGCGGATCGTTCGATCAGATGATGATCCAGGGCATCAACATCATGCCCCACCGCCTCGGTGGTCTGATGCCGGTAGCGGGACTCATCCGGCACCGGGACGTCCAGGATTCGGTGCAGATCGAGATGCCGGTCTTTCCACTCTGAAATCGCCGGCGACATGTCCAACAGATCGGTGCGTCCGATGAGGTCATCCAGACGTTCAAAGCCCAGCACGGCCAGCCATTCCCGGACCTCCCGGGCCAAAAATCGCAGATAGCATTCCACATATTCTGGCGTTCCGGAAAAACGCCGTCGCAGTCGTTCATCCTGCGTGGCGACACCCACCGGACAGGTGTTCAGATGACACTTGCGCATCATCACACATCCCAGCGTGACCAAAGCCGCGGTGCCGAACCCGAATTCCTCGGCCCCGAGCAAAGCGCCCACGATCAGATCGCGACCGGTTTTCAACTGCCCGTCTACCTGCACCCGGATCCGGGACCGCAGCTGATTGGCAATCAACGTCTGCTGTGTTTCGGCCAGACCCAGCTCCCAGGGCAATCCGGCATATTTGATTGATGTCAACGGTGCGGCACCGGTGCCGCCATCGTGACCCGAGATCAACACCAGATCGGCATTGGCCTTGGCCACGCCCGCGGCGATGGTCCCCACACCCACTTCGGAAACCAGTTTCACCGAAACGTTGACCCGTGGATTGACCTGTTTGAGATCATAGATGAGCTGAGCCAGATCTTCGATGGAATAGATATCGTGATGCGGTGGCGGCGAGATCAGAGTCACCCCCGGCGTGGTATAGCGCACCCGGGCGATCTCGGCCGTCACCTTGTGTCCCGGCAGCTGTCCCCCCTCCCCGGGCTTGGCACCCTGTGCCATCTTGATCTGCACCTCATCGGCGTTCATGAGATACTCTGTGGTCACACCAAAACGGCCGGAGGCGATCTGTTTGATGCGCGATCGCTTGCTGTCGCCATTGGGCAACGACTGATAGCGCACCGGATCTTCGCCTCCCTCACCGGAATTGCTGCGTCCCCCCACCCGGTTCAGGGCAATGGCCAGAGCCTCATGCGCCTCCTTGCTGATGGAGCCGAACGACATGGCGGCGGTCACAAACCGGCAGGTGATCACCTCCTCCGGTTCCACCCGCTCAAGAGGAATCGACGGACGCTCCCGGATTCGCATCAGCCCTCGCAGCGTGGCCTGTGACGTCGAGTGCTCGTTCATATGCGCGGTAAAGGATTTGAACTGGGCATAATCCTGACGACGCGTCGCCGTCTGTAGCTGATGGATCGCCTCGGTGGTCCACATGTGATGCTCCCCGCCACGACGGATGTGATACACACCCCCCGCCTCGAGCAAGGGATCCGGTGACCCCATATCGGGAAATCCGTTCAGATGACGCCGGCTCACGTCGCGAGCCATCTCTTCCAGACCGATGCCACCGATACGGGAGGGCGTACCGGTAAAATAGGTCTCTACCACCTCTTCATTGACACCCACCGCTTCAAAAATCTGGGATCCGAAAAATCCGTGCAGAGTGGAAATTCCCATCCGGCTCATGGTTTTGAGGACGCCTTTCTTGATGGCTGTGATATAGGCGTCCATCGCCACATGAGGAGAGTTCTGATGCGCGAGCATGCCCGTTTCGGCCAGATGGTGGATGGTATGAAAAGCAAGATAGGGAGAAATTGCATCCACACCATAGGCGATCAACAGGGCAAAATGAATCACCTCGCGGGCTTCACCGGTCTCGACGATAATGCCGGCCCGGTTTCGCTTGCCGCGACGGATGAGATGTTGATGCAACCCCGAGGCGGCCAGGAGCACCGGCAGGGGAGCCTGGTTGCGGTTCAGATTCTGATCACTGAGAATCACCATGGTAACGCCTTCATCTATGGCCGCTTCGGCCTGCTCGAACAGACGATGTAAATCGTCTTTGATGCTCCGTCCGTTCTCCTCAACGGCAAACAACATGTCGATATCTCGGGTGATGATCTCGGGATGATCGGCCTCGCGAATCCGTCCCATATCCGCCGGGGTGAGGATGGGATGAGACAGCTTGAGCCCGCGATAATATTCGGGGTCTTCGCGAAGGATGTTCTGTTCGGTGCCCACAAAGCTCTCCAGAGACATCACCAGCTCTTCCCGCAACGGATCGATGGGGGGATTGGTCACCTGGGCAAATCGCTGCTTGAAATAGGAAAAGAGAAGTTGTGGACGATCAGAAAGCACGGCCAGGGCGGCATCATTGCCCATGGACCCCACCGGCTCCTGGCCATGTGAGGCCATGGGCGTGATGAGCATGCGGATCTCTTCGCGCGTGTATCCAAACACATGCTGCAGACGAATCAACACGGATTCGTCACAGGCCGGATTCTTGGACGGGGCGAACAGGCCCCTCAGTTCGATGCGGTTCTCCCGGATCCAGCGCCGGTAGGGACGCTGGCGGGCAATGCGCGACTTTATCTCCTGATCCGGCACCACACGCCGCTGCACCAGATCCACCAGAAACATCTTTCCGGGTTGCAACCGTCCCCGCCGGAGAATCCGGTCTGCCGGGATATCGAGAACACCGCTCTCGGATGCCAGCACGATCAACCCGTCGCGCGTCAGGGTATAGCGGGCCGGACGCAGACCGTTGCGGTCCAGGGTGGCACCGATATAGCGGCCATCGCAAAACGTCACCGCCGCCGGACCGTCCCAGGGTTCCATCAACGCCGAGTGGTATTCATAAAAGGCGCGCTTGTCCGCACTCATGGGAATGCGCGGACCGTGCGCCTCGGGGATCATCATCATCATCGCGTGCGGCAACGAGCGTCCGGAGAGAACCAGCAACTCCAGGACGTTGTCAAAAACCGAAGAATCGCTGGTGCCCTCCTGGATGATAGGACGCAGTGTCTCCATGTCCGTGTCAAAGACGTCGGACTGCATCAGCGGTTCTCTGGACTTCATCCGGTTGATATTGGCGCGCAAGGTGTTGATCTCGCCGTTATGGGCGAGAAAACGGAACGGCTGCGCCAGCGGCCAGGTGGGCCAGGTGTTGGTGCTGTAGCGCTGGTGCACCATCACATACGCACTGGCACACTCGGGTTGTTTCAGATCCGGGTAATAGGTAGCGATCTGATCGCCGGTCATCAGGCCTTTATAGACGATCTTGTGGCTGGAGAGACTGGCGACATAGAAATAGCCCTGTGGATCCTCTTCAGCACGGATCTCTTTTTCCATCCATCGACGCATCACCAGGAGCCGGCTTTCCAGGCGAAGGGCTGGAATCTCGCCGCGACCGATGAACAGTTGTTCGATCACCGGCTCGGTGGAGCGAGCCAGCTCGCCCAGGCAGGCGGACTGCACCGGCACCGGGCGCCATCCCAGGATCACGCCGCCCTGAGCCGTAACGGCCTCTTCGCAGCGCTGACGGCATCGCCGACGCTGCTCGGCATCTTGGGGCAGGAAGACCATCCCCACCGCATAGTGGCCCTCAGGAGGAAGCGTCATCTCGGCTCCCAGAGTAGACCGGAAAAAGGCATCCGGGATCTGCATCATCAGACCGGCGCCATCGCCGGTAGCGGTATCGCCGCCCACCGCGCCGCGATGCTTGAGATGGTCGAGAATGTCCACAGCCCGGTCTAACATCTCATGCGAGGCCCCCTGTTTGATGTCGGCGACAAAGCCGATACCACAGGCATCGTGCTCAAAGTCCGGATGGTAAAGACCCAGACGGGGGGGACGGCCGGGTATAGAACTGTTATGTGTAATAGACATGGGGTCCTCTCAGTCCATGAGGTCATTCATCGTGTTGTTATGGTCGAGTTTGGGGTAATAAACGGGCAGGATCAGATCAGAACCAGGACGAGCATGACATTCGAGCCCGATCGTCGCCTCGGCATCCACCGTCGCCACCACGGATACCCCCCAACCCCGCGTTCGCAGGTCAACGTTCGCAAGGAACACCAGATGTCACAACGGCCTCGAATCACCATACTCCCCTGGGTGTTAAAGATATTAATTAAGCCATTCAAATCAATTGTATTTATTTCCTAAGTATAATAACGAATTTTTATTTACAAAATCAAGTTTTTTGTCGAGAACGTTTAAAAGAATTGCCTCGCTTTATGAGGAATGGCACAGGGTTTTTGAGGGTGGGGACGTTTCGATTCCATTTTTTGGGGACATTCAAATGCCATTTGAGCCTCTGGCCGGAGATGATAAAAATGAAAAGATCGAAAATCGTGCAATTTTTGAAAAAACACCTTGACTTTGACCCCCTTTTTCATCAATTTACCTTGAAAATTCATATTTTAATTTAAATTTTTCAAGGTAATTCATGTATATTCCTCGATATGCGACTGAGAGTATCCTTGAATGGCTCCATTATTTTCCGATGGTGGGGATTATTGGCCCGCGCCAGATCGGTAAAACAACACTGGCCAAAAAGCTGATGTCTGAACTGGACAAAGAGTGTAAATATCTGGATATGGAGCTGCAACAGGACAGGGTCAAGATGGACAATCCGGAATTATATCTGGAACAGCATTTGGATCGATGCATCATCATTGATGAGATTCATCATGTTCCGGACCTGTTACCCGTGTTCAGGGGATTGATCGATAAAAGGCGGGTTCCGGGCCGATTTTTGATTCTGGGATCCTCTTCACCTGAATTGTTAAAAAACAGTTCAGAAACCCTTGCCGGACGGATTGCCTATAAAGAACTGACACCCTTTAATCTGACAGAAATTGAATCAACAGGGACGATGGAACAACATTGGTTCCGTGGTGGATTCCCGGAAGCGTTTTTGGCGCCATCCGAAAAGGCCTACAAACTTTGGCTGCAGCATTTTATCAAGACCTATACAGAGCGGGATTTGCGACTGCTTGGATTGTCTGCCTCTCCGACACAGATCCAGAAATTGTGGACCATGCTGGCGCACTATCATGGCGGAATCTGGAATGCCAGTACCTTCGCCAATGCGTTGGGAGTGACCGTCCCTACCGTGAACCGGTATGTGGACTTTTTGGAAGAGGCATTTTTGATACGCAGAATTCAGCCTTTTTCCATCAATATCAAAAAACGCCTGGTAAAATCGCCAAAAATCTATATCCGTGACAGCGGAGTCTTGCATTCCCTTCTCGGTGTCAGGGATTTCGAGAGTCTGCAGGGATATGTCAATATCGGGAGTTCCTGGGAGGGTTATGTCATTGAACAGATTATTCAGATCCTGCCGGATGATCTGTCGCTCTATTACTACCGGACTCATGCCGGCACAGAGAGTGATCTGGTATTGTCTCGTGGAGGCCGTCCGGTATCGTGTTTAGAAGTTAAATACTCGGCTGCGCCAAAAATCAGTCGGGGATTTCAAATCGCCATCGATGATCTGAAAACAAAGAAAAATTATGTGATCATACCAAGAGGCGAACGGTACAATGCCCGGAAGACGATAAACGTTTGTTCACTGGAGCACTTTATATCAAATGATCTGAACAGGTTGTAAATATCCCCGGGTTCACAGGCTCTGCCTCCGATCAGGTCAAGTAATATCCCGTACGGATGACTCTGCACTGACTGACAGCGACTGTCCACCTCCGATATTTCCCACCCCAGACTCATTTTTAGTCCCCACCCGTTCGTGGAATGAGCGATTCAAATTCCATTTGACAATCTCTTTCTCTTTTTTCCTCTGTGATCCTCCGTGCCCTCTGTGAGAATCCTGTTATTCCTTTTCCTCTCACTGAGGCACAGGGCCCACAGAGATCGTTTTTTCAAGTCTCTCTCCCCGTGCCCTCTGGTTATTATTCTTTGGCTGAAAGACTCTATGGTGAACAACAATGCTTTACGCTTAAAAGCTATTCCTGGCAGCTTGGCGTGAGAATGATCAACGACTCTATTGTAGACAAGAGTGAACCTATCCCTGTCATCGATCTTTCTCTTTATCTTCTCTGTGGTCATCCGGGAGGACAGACAGCAGAGACGGGTTTCAAGCCATGGTTGAACAATGTATTGACATTTCGAGCCGAGAAATGTATATTGCATTATGGTTTCATTCTGGAATACAAAACAGGAGAATCGTCATGGCAACGATAACCATAAAAAATATTCCCAATGACCTTTACCAAAAACTAAAAGAAAGCGCAAACCTTCATCGGCGAAGTATCAACAGTCAGGTCATTCATTGTATCGAAACAGTCGTTCACAGTAAAAAGATCGATCCTGATGAAATAATCGATCAAATCAATATTTTTTATCGGGACAAAAAGATTCCTGCTTTGAACGATGATATGCTCACAGAGTATAAAAAGGCTGGCCGAAAATGAAAATAGTGGATACCAATGTTGTTGCCTATATGCTCATCAGGGGGACCTATACCGAACAGGCGCAAAATTTATTGCGAAACGATCCTGACTGGCGTGCTCCACAACTTTGGAAAAGCGAATTTCAAAATGTGCTCGCTACCTATATCAGAAATAAACATCTGAATCTCGCTGAAGCACTCTTTTTAATGGAAAAAGCTGAATTGATCCTGCGTGACGGGGAGTATAGAGTCCAATCAAAAGATGTACTCGAGTTATCGGAACAATCGGGATGCAGTGCTTATGATTGCGAGTACATTGCGCTTGCACGGGATCTCGCACATCCCTTGATCACGACCGACAAAAAGCTCCTAAACGCCTTTCCGAAATTCACGATACACTTGGCAGACCAGAAAGAGTTTTAACATGTCGATCAGCATTGTCAAGGCTCACCCTATTCCCCACCTGTTCATGGAATGAGCGATTCAAATTCCATTTGACAATCTCTTTCTCTTTTTTCCTCTGTGATCCTCCGTGCCCTCTGTGAGAATCCTGTTATTCCTTTTCCTCTCACTGAGGCACAGGGCCCACAGAGATCGTTTTTTCAAGTCTCTCTCCCCGTGCCCTCCGTACCTCAGAGGCTTGCAGGACCCGCTGGACGACATTCCTAGCCACTGGCCGGGAACAAAAAAAACGTCCTGGCTCATTCAAACCAGGACGTTTTGTGTGTAGAGGCTATAACTTTTTCTCCACCTCGTCCAACCGCTTTCGCGCCTGCAGGATATAGCGCGAGTCCTCGGGGGCCTGGGGAGAGAGACTCAACGCCGTCTCATAGGCCTCTTTGGCTTTTTGCCACTCGTCCATGGTCTCGTAGGTCATGCCCAGCTCGAGATGATGGTTGATATAGTCCGGCGCCAGTTCGATGGCTTTTTGAAAATGCTCCACCGCCTTTTCCTTGCTGGCATCCGGGAGTCCGCCATAGATCACCTTGACCACCATCTTTTTCAACCCGCCGATCTCGGTCACTTCCCGGTGCCACCGCGCCAGCACATGGTGGGCGATATCCTTGGACGGATCCAGTTCGAGGGTTTTGACAGCATATGTTTTGACATCCTTGGACAATTCCAGCTTGGTGCGTCCGCCTCTGAGCAGCGCCAGCCGCCCCACCGCAATGGCCAGGGTCAGATTGGCATCGGCATTCTCCGGACACACGGACACCGCCTTTCGTGCCAACTCCTCGGCCACGGGATAGTGCTGCTCGGCCAGGTCGTCGCTCTCTTCTCCCAGATTGACACGAGACCGCGCCGCCTTCCACAGGGCTTCACAATGTGAACTGTCAGAGTCGAGCACCGCTTCATACCGCGCCAATGCCGTGGCGTCATCGAATTTGGCATACGCAGAATCTCCCGCCGCAACAAGAGTCGCCGCATCCTCCTGTGCCACACTCCATCCCGCCATCATCAAAACAATCAACAGCAAGCCAACGATACGGTTCATGGGATGTTGTCCTTTCGCTAAGTGGATAACCTCTGATGCCTCGTTGAACACGATGGTTTGTTTTTGAACTGAACGTCATTCAATCTTTAAACATAGCACATTCCACCCTGAATGTCAACCCCGGAATACCGGAGCACAGCGATGCCCAACCTCGAAACCATTATTTATTTGAACTGTCTGATCATCCCGGTACCAACGTCAAGAGCGATTATTCTTCTTCCGTGCGTTCCAGGTTCTGTTTTTTTGCTTCCCTGTTGTCGAATGGTTTTGTATATTCAACGTTGCGTCCTCACGCACAGCCACCGGGATCGCATAGCGCCATTATGAATAAAATCGAAACAATCGTCTTTTTGATCAAAGAAATGTATGCTCCATTTTGCGATCCCGCTGTCATTGTTTTCCATTTTTTCTTTGCGTCTCGTATGTACAAATAGTCACTAGAACAGTTCTTTGGATTATCATAAAGTGATATGCTGACAGATGAGCAGGATGGCGGCGTGTGGCTCCGAGCCCAGCGCAACGTTACTCCCTTCTGTCAGGGTAAAATTAAAGAGTAACGTTGCGTGAGACACTTTTTTTAATCCCCGGGTAGATTGGAATGATATGGATGTTATTCTCCTCCGGGGTGTGTCAGGGACAGCGAGCAGGCATCCGGGGTGCGTCACCAGAGCTCATCCGGAGGGGGCAAAGGGGGAGCCGGGAATTATAGGGAGTGGGCTGTCCGTGTGTCTTTCAAAAAGATGTAGGGGAATATCTGACGATTTGCTTTATTTCTTTTTTAATTATCTTTTTGTTTTTTTCTTGGTGGTCTCTGTGTCTTTGTGCGAGATTATCTTTCTTTGCGTTCGTTGCGCTCTTGGTGGCTTTGCGTGAGGTTCTTTTTAATCCCCGGTCTTTTTATACTCTGTTTTGAAAACAATGGCTTGTTGTTCAATTTGAATACAATGGCTTCCTCTCATGTCAGAACACAATAGCATCATCATTCGCGGTGCCCGAGAGCACAATCTGAAAAATATCGACCTCGAACTGCCCCGCGATCAACTGATCGTCATCACCGGACTGTCCGGGTCGGGTAAATCCTCTCTGGCGTTCGATACTATCTATGCCGAGGGACAACGCCGCTATGTGGAATCCCTCTCCGCCTATGCCAGACAATTCCTGGGGCTGATGGAAAAACCGGATGTGGACTATATCGAGGGTCTGTCGCCGGCCATCTCTATCGAACAGAAATCGACGAGCAAGAATCCCCGGTCGACGGTGGGTACGGTAACCGAGATTTACGACTATCTGCGTCTGCTCTACAGCCGGATCGGGATCCCCCACTGTTACAACTGTGGCAAAATCGTCGAACGCCAAACCGTGCAACAGATCGTGGATCAGTTGCTGGCTCTGCCCGAAAAAAGCAAGATCCAGATTCTCGGTCCTATCGTCCGCGGCCGCAAGGGCGAATACAAGGATGTATTCGCAGAAGCGAAACGGGACGGGTTTGTGCGGGTGCGCGTGGACGGCGAGATCCTGGATCTGGATTCAGAGATCAAGCTGGACAAAAACAAAAAACACGACATCGAGATCGTTGTCGATCGTCTGGTGATCCGGCCGGGGATACGAACCCGTCTCACCGATTCCGTGGAAACCGCCCTGGGACTGGCATCCGGGATCCTGTTGGTGGATGTGATCGGCAAGCAGGAACTCATCTTCAGCGAACACTATGCCTGCATCGACTGTGGCATCTCGTATGAAGAACTGGAACCCCGACTCTTTTCCTTCAACTCCCCCTATGGCGCCTGTCCCACCTGCAACGGACTGGGTACGCAACTCAAAATCGATCCGGATCTGGTGATCCCGGACAAGACCATCCCATTGAAAGCCGGAGCCATCGAACCCTGGGGTGAACTCAAGGACGGCTGGTATGATGCCATGGCCAGAACCGTGGTCGAGTCCTGCGGATACACCCTGGAGCACTCATTTGAAAAGCTCTCGTCCCCATGCCAACACAACCTGCTCTACGGCACCGACGAGGAGCTCGAATTCAATTATGAATCCAAGAGTGGCCGACACAAGGGTACCTTTCGCAAAGCGTTTGAAGGCATCGTCGGCAATCTGGAACGACGCTATCACCAGACCCACTCTCAATCCATCCGCGAATGGATCGAGGGGTATATGAACCAGGTTCCCTGTCCGGACTGCGGCGGATCCCGACTCAAACCCCAGGCCCGGGCGGTGACCGTGGGTGAAAAACCCATTCAGGATGTGGTCAGTCTGTCCATCAGGGAATCGTATCATTTTTTCAACACCATACGCCTCAGCGACCGGCAGCAGCTCGTGGCGCACCAAATTCTCAAAGAGATCCGGGAACGACTGACGTTCCTGCGCAATGTGGGACTGGATTATCTGACGCTGAACCGGAATGCGGGAACCCTGTCCGGGGGAGAAGCCCAGCGCATTCGGCTGGCCACGCAAATCGGCTCGCAGCTGGTGGGCGTCCTCTATATCCTGGACGAACCCTCTATCGGCTTGCATCAGCGCGACAACCAGCGACTCATCGACACGCTGAAAACCCTTCGGGATCTGGGCAACACGGTGATCGTGGTGGAACACGATCGCGAAACGATCGAAACCGCCGATTACCTGGTCGACCTGGGTCCGGGCGCGGGTGAACACGGCGGCGAGGTGGTGGCTCAGGGATCCCCGGACACGGTATCGCGGTGCGACATGTCCATCACCGGTCAGTATCTGGCGGGACAGCGGCACATCCCGTGCCCCGATAACCGCAGGCCCGGTAACGGTCATCATCTGATCGTGCATGGCGCCACCGGCAACAATCTGAAACAGGTGGACCTGAAACTCCCCCTGGGGATGTTTGTCTGCGTCACCGGGGTGTCCGGAAGCGGCAAAAGCAGCCTGATCAACGAAACGCTCTATCGCATTCTCAGACGGCGCTTTTATCACAGCAAGGATTCCCCCCTGCCCTACTCGTCCATCGAGGGACTGGACGCCATCGACAAGGTGATCGATATCGATCAATCCCCCATCGGCAGAACCCCCCGATCCAATCCGGCCACCTATACCGGTCTCTTTACCTATATCCGCGATCTGTTCGCTCAACTGCCGGAATCCAAAATCCGCGGCTATAAAGCCGGACGGTTCAGTTTCAACGTCAAGGGGGGACGCTGTGAAGCGTGTCAGGGCGATGGTCTGATCAAAATCGAGATGCATTTCCTGCCGGATGTCTATGTCACCTGTCAGGACTGCAAGGGACAACGCTATAACCGCGAGACCCTGGAGATACGCTACCGCGGCAAGACCATTGCCGACGTGCTCGACATGACCGTTTCCCAGGCTCTCGACTTTTTTCAGAACATTCCGCGAATCCAGCGCAAATTACAGACCCTGCACGATGTGGGACTGGGGTACATTCGCCTGGGTCAGCAGGCCACAACCCTGTCGGGTGGCGAGGCACAGCGCGTCAAACTCGCCACGGAACTCTCCCGGACCAGCACCGGCAAAACCCTCTATATCCTCGACGAGCCGACCACAGGTCTTCACTTTGAGGACATCAAAATGCTGCTGAATGTGCTGAACCGGCTGGTGGACCGCGGCAACACGGTGGTGGTCATCGAACATCATATGGACGTGATCAAAACCGCGGATCATATCGTGGATCTGGGACCGGAAGGCGGGGATGACGGCGGGGACATCGTCGCCCAGGGCACACCCGAAGAGATCATCCACATCCCGGAATCCTATACCGGACGCTTTTTAAAACCCGAACTCGAGGTATAAAAAAAAGGGCTGCTTATGCTGCAGCCCCTTTGATGTATACGTCTTTTATATTAGAATTTTCATCCACCCTGTTCGGTCCTGGATTTGTTGGTACGCGTCCCCAATATCGCATACAATCCGCAAAATCCGGTCACAGCCGTGATCAACAAGATAACGCCCACAATGCCCAGAATCCAGGCCCAGGTCCCTGACAGCGCAACGATCCCCACAATCAACAACACAATCCCCAAAATCGCGCGAATCCATCGATCGGTGGTTCCTTCATTGATTTTCATCATATCCTCCTTTGATAAGGGTTGCCATTTACCCCGCCAAACAAGCCAAGCCTTGCGGCGATGCTTTTCGTGTTCATACACTGGAACACAACTGAATAGTAGAATATTTCTAATACGATACGACAATACCAATAGACAGGAAAGACTCGAATTCGATTGATACATGATTTCAGACCTCAACAGGACTTGAATCGCATTGATATATACCCATTTTTAGGGCAAAAGCAAAAAAAGACTTGCTTTTAACATAATAAATATATTTGTTATAATAAATGGGGTAAATGAGGATAAACAGGAACAAGTATATTGTTTATTTAAACCCTTGTAAGTAATATACTGGTTTTTGTTTCCTCCATGATTTCACCTCTTTTATTCACACCATCTTACTCATCAACATCTCCAATCATTAACGATTCGTTATTATTTTAAATATTTCTAATAATAGTACTATTGTACGTCAATTGCTCAGAAACAATCATTTCTCTTTTATATGGTTATTATTATCCTGTAATAAACGAATCCACTTGGTACACAATAATAGGTCGGAAAGAATTTAAATTTGTTCGCAAGGGGACTCACAACGAAAATTTGAAAGGGCTTTAAAATGAAAAAAAAATTGACTGTTATCGGTTTATTGGCGAGTTTCTTTCTTTTTGCATGTGGGCAAGAAAACGAAAACAGTATTTCCGACCCTACAACAAATCTTGAAAATACTAATCAATCAGAGTTGTTTTATGAGAACCAAAAATTCTTAATGACTGATTCCATACCAAATGCTGTAAATGAAAAAGCACTTGAAATTGCTGGCAAGAATCTTTATAGCAACATAAAAATTGTAAAAGTAGAAACAAAAGGAAATCCTACCTATAATATCCTCTATTTCAACAACAACGGTTTTGCTGACCAGTCATTTAATGTTGTATTGTCCAAAGAAAATAGAATCAAATCCGTGAACCAACTACAATTCCAATCTAGGCGATTGCATAAAACAGCCGTTACTTTATGTTGGCATTTAGCCAAAATTTACAAGGGAGCCGGTTATACTGGGGATAGTTTTACCTTTTCCCAGGCAGCCATTGACTACGGCTGGTTTCATAAAGTAATATGGAATTGTGCAAATTCGCAGTCCTGTTGTGGTTTTGATTATTTAGGTAATTTTAATGACCAGACAAGTTCATTTGGCTGGACAGACGATCGATCTCACTATAGTGGTTATGGATATATCGCAAGGCCAGTGAATTTTAAGATCTGGGAAGATGCGAATAGGGGTGGTGAAGATAATGACTGGGAAGCGGGCAAACCCACATCATATAGCCCTCGTCATACACTCGATTGCTCAAATCTGGGCAGCTGGGACAACCGTTTAAGTTCTATTGACATGTTTTATCGAGTTTTTACTCCCACTCCATAATAATGTGCCCCCTTGCGAACAATTTTTTATCCAGAATTCTGTAAAATGTACACATTATCAACAAACCTGAAAAAGCTAATACCCGTTATAGTTTTACTATCCACTGTGTTCAATTGTACCACAGACCCGGTGCTTGTGGATCCTGATTCTTTACGTGTACCCTATGTTGAAAGCAAAATTTCTCCCGATTACGCAATGATCAGTGTGGTCGTTGGATGGACTCGTCCCGAATCGATGCCACAGGATGTGAGTGGGGCACGCGTCATTCTGAGCCATGAAGGGGCTTCTGCAACACTCGACGAATCCATTCCCGGAGTATATACTCTCTCTCAACACCATTTTCCGATCCTTCCGTCCACACACTACTCTCTCCGGGTACAAACCGATCCGTCATCTGTTTTCTGCTCTGCGGCAATCACAGTACCCGGGGATTTTTGTCTGGATCCAACATCCCGAAGCGACACCCTCTCGTTCCGGTTTCACCAACCATCGCCCTACTCGAATTATGTACAAACAAAAGGAGGCGAGCTCTCCTGGGCTTCGAGTCAAAATGCACTATGCTATGAACTAAAAATTATCGCCCTTGAACCCTCTTTCCCGGACATTTTTACCGCGTCTCTGGATACCGTTATATCACCACGTTTTCTGCCTCACTGGGATTTTGGAAGCAACGGAAACCAGATTGTCACCATCCCCTATGAGATTGCCATTACAGCCAGGGATTCATCCTTTTTGCCGCCATGGGATGATTTCCCCCCCGATCAACAAAACAGAGCCCGTCAGTTGGCTGATTCTTTACAGCTGGATCCCTATCAAAATGATAATATTACGGGCGGACAGGGCTATTTCTCGGCGGTAAAAACGTTCACCGACACGCTGTGTTTTAAAATCATTAAAGAAAATTAACAGGATAAAAAAAGTGAAGGTAATCCCCACCCTTGCTTTTATTGCCCTTTTGCGAGTATTACCCCCTTTCTGCATAGCATCCTCAACGACAACCATAGAGGGTACTGTGAGGGATTATTCCACCCGACACTCGTTGCAAGACGCCAATGTGGTGCTAAAACACTGTCAGGACGGATGCAGCACCAATCGATACGGACGCTTTGAAATTCAAACAGAATGTGAATTACCGGACACTCTTGTGGTCTCCTATATGGGCTATGAAACCCAAAACATTCATCTGCCTCCTGGTTCTACAGATCCCATCCATATCGATTTGGTACCGCTGGTATTGCCGCTGAAAGAGATTACGGTGCAAACGGAAAGATATCCGGACAGTCGTCTTGTAAAATTTTCTCCGGGAGCCAGGCATTTATCTTTTCGCCAGCTTCGTTCAATCCCGTATGTTATGACCCCTGATATCAATCGGACTCTCACATTCCTGCCCGGGGTCACCACAAGCAACGACTTGACTGCGGAACTGAACATCCGCGGGGGAAGTCCGGATCAAAACCTGGTACTGCTGGACGGGGTTCCGGTCTATTATCCCTTTCATGTTTTTGGACTGACCAGTGCGTTCAACCCTGATATGCTGGATCATGTGACATTTTCGCCGGGTGGATTTTCCGCTGCGTATGGAGGGCGACTGGGTGCGGTTCTGGATATCCAAAGCCATATACCGCAAAAAGATTTTGAATTGTCTGCCGATGTCTCGATGGTGACTGCCGACATGACACTCGGTGGACGATGGAAAAACAGCTTGAATGGTATTCTCTCGGTTCGCAAAAGCTTTTATGATATTGTGTTCAAAAAAACGGACAGTGGTATTCCATACGCGTTTTATGATATGTTTTCCCGGTTTACCGTCACACCAGACCCCAACAATTCCCTTTCCCTGATGTTATTTTCCTTCCAAGACCGGTTTCGCGATCAACAACGAAAACAAACATGGATCTCTTTGGACGACAATCAACAAACCCGTTTGAGCTACACGGTAAATAACAATCGAGATTACTCGTGGGGAAACAGGTTGTTTGGTTTTTCCTGGAAACGACGCCTGCCTTTTGGGACAGAAGGAAACCTGCTTATTTATACGAGTCAGGCAAAAAATCGGTTCATGGATACCGAAAAGGCCGATTTTTCAGATATTCCCCGGTCCTATGAGTCAGAGATGGAAGAGATTTCTTCTCGTCTGCGTCAAGACAACTCTGAAATCATCAATACACTAGTGGATAAAAGTCTCAGATTGCGGCTCAAAAAATCCTTCTCAGAGATCACGCTCCGAACAGGGATAACCACCACTCGGTATAAGTTTGATTATGGATGGACCAATCAAAACCTGCCGGGGACCCCGGTTCTCGATTACGATGATTATATTAAACTCTACTTTGATCACGCACCAATAGATGCATTTGAATTTAAAAAATCTGTACCGGCCTTTTCGGGGTTTATCGAAGGTGAATGGTCGCCATTGTCTACCCTTTCCTGCTTGTTTGGGGCCCGAATTTCCAACTGGCATAATATCACAGTCCCGGAACCCAGAATAAGCATGTGCTATAAACACTCGGATTTCTCGTTCCGGCTGGCCATGTCACGGCACTCTCAGGGTATTGCCACTGCTCTGGAAGAGGGGGTGATTGGTTTTTTAAGGCTCTATTTTCCCCTTTCGGATTCGTTAAAGCCTGAAATCGCCGACCACGTTGTTGTGGGACTGGAATATACACATCCGGATGACGCATTTTCAATCGCTGTCAATGGCTATCTAAAATCCTATGAGGACTGGCTAAAGGCCACTGGCCCGGATCCCATTTTTATCCAGACACCGGCAAGGTCATATGGAGGCGAATGCCTGTTTAACTCATCTCTCTGGGGCGGGGAACAGACGCTGGCCTTTACACTGGCCCGTAGTTATCGGCTGGTATCAGGGGAAAAAACTGATTTTAACTGGGATCAGCGTCTTGGGCTGGATCTGCATCTTTCACAATCCTTTGGCGATGCCTGGACCGTGAACCTGATGTGGGCATTACACAGCGGGAATCCATTCGATCCGGATACCTACTATACAGTCCTAAAGACAACCAACTTTGAAAACAATAACAAAACCAATCTCTCAACAAGTTATCGGTTAATACCAACAGATGTACCCCCGGGCAGAATTCGTTACCCCTGGTATCATCGTCTGGATATCAGTGTTGAGAGGGAGTGGTATCTGTCCTGTGGCCATTTAACCGGCTATATTTCAGTGATCAATGTCTACAACCGCAAAAATCCGCTCTATTATGAACGCAGTGAACTTGCATATGAAACCGATAACGGAAATATCTTTGGCCACTATGTTAAACACCCGTTCAAATGGCTGCCCCCCATACCCACCATCGGATTGCGATTTGTGTATTGAGTCAGGAAAATCGGGACTAAGAGGTTTAAACCAACCCCGACAAATTTTAGTGACTTTTTTCCTCAAGAAGGGAATATCTGGGTTCTGTGCCAATAGAATAAACAACAATCCACTTTTTGATTCTTAGCGATTAAATCATAATAAACTTTACCTAATTTTAGTATTTTCATATTTTTAAGCAATTCGGTACTGAACCGAATCAGAGCATCCTCTGGGATGATTTTTTTGGTTTTTTTCTTTTCTCAGCGTTCTCTGCGTTATTCTTGCAAGTGCTTTTTAGAGCTCGCCGGGGGCGAGACGTTTAATCTGTCCGTTTCCACCCTGTGATCAATTCAACCTCCCTTGTCATTCAACTCACTCTCTTCCGCATCCTCCTCATCCGCCGGTTGTATCGTCCAGCCGGTGGCGCCGTAAAACGCCGACACCATGGGGGTGATCAGGTTGACAAACGCAAACGGCAGGTAGGCCAGGGGATAGACACCCAGTGTGGCCCACATATAGGCACCGCCGGTGTTCCAGGGGACCAGAGACGAGCTGAGCGTACCGCCGTCCTCCAGCGCCCGGGAGAGGTTTTTGGGGTGCAGTCCGCGGCGGGCATAGGCATCTTTGTACATCCGGCCGGGAACCACGATGGAGAGATACTGATCCGGAGCGATGATGTTCATGCTGATACACGTGAACAGCGTGGAGATAATCAGTCCGGCGGTATTTTTCGCCAGCGTCAGGATGGCCCCGGCGATTACCTGCAACATTCCGGTCTTTTCCATCGCCCCGCCAAAGGAAAGGGCGGTGATGATCAACGCCACGGTGGAGAGCATGCTCTCCATGCCGCCCCGCGTCAGCAATTCATTCACCGAATCCAGTCGGGTGTCGGCCACATAGCCATTCTGCGCCACGTCCAGCACCTGGGCCACAGGAACACCCTGAAAGACCACGGCAAAGATACCCCCCAATACCGCCCCGCCCAACAGCGCCGGTAACGCCGGAATCCGGCGTACCACCATCACGATCACCAGGGCCGGTGGAATCAGGTAATACCATCCCAGTTGAAACTGTGTGTGCAGGGTGGTCAAAATCGCATCGATGGAGGTGATCTGAGCGGATTGGGTGGCCACAAAGAATCCCAGTATCGTATACAATACCAGGGCTATGGCAAACGCCGGCAACGTCGTATACGCCATATGCCGGATGTGTCCGAACATGTCGGTTCCCACCACCGCCGGCGCCAGATTGGTGGTGTCCGACAACGGCGACATTTTATCGCCGAGATAGGCGCCGGAGATGATCGCACCGGCCACCATGGGCAGGGGCACGCCCAGTCCCTGCCCCACCCCCATCAGAGCCACGCCCACCGTCCCCGCCGTGGACCAGGAGCTGCCGGTGGCCAGCGACACCAGGGCGCAGATGATACAAGTGGTCACCAAAAATATCGACGGCGATAAAAGGGTCAGCCCGTAATAAATCATGGTCGGCACGATACCGCTGACGATCCAGGTGCCGATCAGCATGCCAATCACCATCAGGATCAGACAGGCCTGCAACGCGATGACGATACCATGGACAATTCCCTGCTCCAGATCCGGCCAGCGATACCCCAGCCGCATGCCCACCAGAACCGCAACCACGGTTCCAAAGATCAGAGGGATATGCGGACTGCCATCAAAGACCAATACATTGATACCGAGAAACAAAATCAATGCGAGGATCGGAATCAGCGATTCAAACAGCGAGGCGTTTCGAGTATGAGAAGACATGGGCTCAGTCCGAATTTGAAGGTGAATACTGTCATGTGCATCAAGAGTTGGTTTGACCCGTCAAATGACGATATTATCCTGCATGTATTGGAGATTCGGTGCTTCGCATGGAATCCGGCTCTTCCTTTTGCGAATTTTATCTTTTCCTGGCGGCTTTGCATGAGGCTGTTTGGTGATTCTTCTCTTCATGCGGGCTCTGATGGTGCAGTGACTATAAACCATAAATCGACCCTCCTTTGATAACGGTATGAAATTCACCGGATAAAGTAAACCCTTTTTGAGACCCGTTCCCTCTGTCTCGCAATTTTTTTATTGACAATGCCTGCACAGTTAAGTAAACTCAAAACAGTCATTCATTTAATAAACACATGCGACCGGACCGAGAGATCGATCCGCATCCTTCAGCAGAATCATTACCCATACAAGGAGTGCCCATGCCCCCTCAAGAGAGTGTTCGTGTGGGCCGGGTTGAAAAGGGAGATTGTTGTGTCGAACTCGAACCCCGATCCACGGGAGGGATTGAAATTGATCTGGAGAGTTCGATCAAAGCCCTGTTTGGCCGGACCCTGATTCAACTGACCCGGGAAACCGTTCAGGCGCTCGGTTGTGAGCACGCCGCGATCCGGCTTTTCGACCGCGGCGCGCTGGACTATGTCCTTCAGGCCCGTCTCGAGGCCGCGGTACGACAGGTCCTCGATGTCAAAGAACCGGGTGTCCTGCCCAAAATGAAACACCGCCCTGCTCCCCCTCAGCCCCATCGCCTGCGAAGAAGCCGGCTGTATCTCCCGGGCAACCAGCCCGACCTGGCCCTGAATGCCGGATTGTTCGGTGCCGACTCGATCATCCTCGACCTCGAAGATTCCGTTTCTCCGGAAGCCAAGGATCAGGCCCGACTCCTGGTGCGCAACACGCTGATGACCGTCGATTTTGGCACCAGTGAACGCATCGTTCGCATCAATCCCCTGTCCACAGACACCGGCAAACGGGATCTGGATGCCATCCTCTACGGGATCCCGGATACGCTGTTGATTCCAAAATGTGAATCGGCACAGGATATCGCTGTTGTCGACCAACAGCTGCGCGAGCTCGAATCGATGCATCAGCTGGATCATCCAATCCTGTTGATGCCCCTGATCGAATCCGCCGCCGGTGTGCTGCACGCCGAAGATATTGCGACCGCCAGTGACCGGGTGGTGGCGCTGTGTTTTGGCGCGGAAGATTTTACCGCCAACATCGGAGTCCAGCGCACCCGCGAGGGCCGTGAGAGTTTCCATGCGCGCAACCAAATCGTTCTGGCGGCCCGGGCCGCCGGAATCCAGGCCCTGGATACGGTCTATTCAGATGTCGCGGACACGGAGGGATTGCATCAGAGCACGCTGGAATCGATTCAGCTCGGTTTCGACGGCCGGGGTGTGATCCACCCCGGTCAGATCGATCCCGTGCACCGGGCTTTTCAGCCCACACAGGACCAGATCGAAACCGCACAGGCCATCGTGCAGGCCGTTGAAGAGGCCAACCGTCGCGGCAGCGGCGTCGCGTCGCTGGGAAACAAAATGATCGATCGCCCCGTGGTCATCAGGGCTGAGAAAATCCTCGCCATGGCCAGAGCGGCAAAGCAGATACCGGAATAACCCGAGGAGGACATGATGGACAGGATTCAGAATGCCGTCGGACGCTGGATACCCAAAGAACTCGACGGCCGCACGCTCCGACCCTTTGCCGGGGCTTGTGCCGATACCGGTGGCGGCAAACAATACAGTGCCAGGATACCTGCAGCCAGTCAATATCAAAACAAGCTTCTGTCCTCCCTGGATGAAGCCATCGAGGCCTGTCATTTGCGTGATGGCATGACCATCAGTTTTCATCACCACCTCCGCAATGGCGACAGGCTGATCAATACCGTACTCGACCTGCTGGCCGGCCGCCATCTCAGGGATCTCGTTCTGGCACCCTCGGCTCTTTTTCCGGTTCATGAACCTCTGGTCAATCATATCAAAACCGGGGTGGTCTCTCACGTGGAAGGCTCCATGAACGGTCCCGTGGGAAGAGCCTGCTCGCTGGGAGAGATGCAACGATCCGCCATTCTGCGATCTCACGGTGGTCGCTACCGGGCGATTCAGGATGGTGACCTCCATATCGACGTGGCCTTTATTGCCGCACCCTGTGCCGACACCCATGGCAATGCCAACGGGCTCTATGGACCCAGTGCCTGCGGTCCCCTGGGGTTTGCTTTGGCCGACTCGTTATGGGCAGACACCGTGGTGGTCGTGACCGACAATCTCGTCCCGTTTCCCTGCTTTCCCTGGAGCATCGAGGGCGGACATGTGGATTATGTGGTAGAAGTGGACTCTCTGGGCGATCCGAGCCAGATCATTTCCGGCACCACCCGGATCACCAAAAGCCCGACGCGGCTTCTCATCGCCGACTATGCGGCCCGGCTGGTGCGGGACAGCGGCATCCTGATGGAACCCGAATTTTCCTTTCAGGCAGGCGCCGGAGGGGTGTCTCTGGCCTTTGTCCAGTATATGAGCCGGCTTATGGAGGAACACAATGTGGTCGCGGACTTTGTACGCGGGGGATCGACCCGCTATATGGTGGACATGCTCAAGAACGGTCAAACCAAATTCATCCTGGATGGACAAAGCTTTGATCTGGACGGCGTGCGGTCGTTGCGTGACAATCCCAAACATATCGCAACCAACCCCTTTGTCTCGTACAACTATCACACCAAAGGCTGTTTTGCCAATCGGGTCAAGGCGTCTGTCCTGGGAGCCACGGAAATCGATCTGAATTTTAACGTCAATGTCAACACCCACTCGGACGGCTGGTTGCTTCACGGTATCGGAGGTTTTGTGGACGCTGCCGATGCGCAGGTCACCATCATCACCGCGCCACTGGTACGCAACCGCCTGCCCATCGTCGTCGATGATGTCACCACCGTCACCGCGCCCGGAGAGATGATCGACGTGCTGGTCACCGAACGGGGTATCGCTATCAATCCGCGACGCCAGGATCTTTGCGATCGACTCAAAGGCAGCGATCTGCCCATCAAACCCATCGAAGAGCTCTACAAGATCGCTCACGACATGACGGGAGAACCCGAAAAGCCCGAATTCACCGACAAGGTCGTCGCCCTCATCGAATTCCGCGACGGCAGTGTCATCGATGTGGTGCAGCAATTGGTCCCCAGAGAGTGAGCTCTTGCAGTTTTGAGACGACTCGTTGTTTGATCTGTTGGGTTATGGCCATCTGGTCCCGTATCACGTTTCACAAGAATGGGGTCCTCACTTTTGAATTGACATTTACTGGAAAAAACGATATATTTATTGGATTTTGCTCAACATAATTGTGCCCATCCTATATGGGCACATTCTCGTTTTACCCATAGCAAATAGTTATTGACATAGAGCCGCTATAGGACGCAGTACTGACAAGGCATTGCCACAGGGAATGTCCGGAAACAATCTGCATCGGCTCGGCATATGGCTTCCGGCGATATGCCAAAATCATCATTACTCCAGGGAGGATGTGAGTACATGCAACGAAGTCAATTGGTCAAACTGATTCTGGTGTTGGCGCTGGTCGTTTTTGCGCTCTATTCTCTGTACCCCACCTTTCAACTCGGGGGGTTACAGGACAAGGAGAACAATCTCATTTCCGAGTTGGGAGAGTTGACGGATCTGAGCCCTGCCACGATATCGGCCGGTATTACACAAGGAGATCTGGAGGCCACGGCCCGTAATGCTGCCAGTGAAGAGAATAAAGCCCGTGCTGTGGAACTGTCCTCCAGGCTTATCAATCTGAATAAAAAAATCAGTGACATTGAAGAAAGTGCCATCCGACGGGGATTGGACCTCCAAGGCGGCACCTATCTCGTATACGAAGTGGACCTGCCTCAGTTGCTGGACGATCTGGGTAAAAACAAGGACCAGCGTCTGGAGGATATCATCGCGGCGACCGAACAACAGGTGGAGGAAGAGGGTGCCAACTTTTTCACTGCACTGAAAACACAGTTCGACAACCGCACGGTTCAGATGAACCGCTACTTTGGCCGTAAGGGACAGGCCGATGACGAGATCATCTCCGATCTCAAAGCAGAAGCCAAGGATGCTATCGACCGAACGGTGGAGGTTTTGAGAAACCGCGTGGATGAATTCGGCGTCTCCGAGCCGAGCATCACCAAGCAGGGTGATCGCCGCATCATCATCGAGCTGGCAGGGATCACCAACATTCAGCGCGCCAAAGAAGTGATCGGTACCACCGCCCTTTTGGAGTTCAATCTGGTTCGCGATTCGGAACTGATCTGGTCGGTCCTCAACGATATCGACCGCGTCGTCCGCGCCAAACTCCAGGGCGGACAGGATCTCGAAGCCATCGCCGCGGCTGAAGATACCGCGGAAATCGACGAAGGCGATGTCGCCGCTGAAGAAGAAGTGAGCCTGGAAGATCTCTTTGGCGAACAGGAAGTAGAGGAGATGGAGGGAGACACCTCTGTCATCGTCGATCAAAAGACCTTTAAGGAAAAACCCTTTACCTCCATGCTCCGCGCCACCTCCGGCCGGTACTCCGATATCATCTCCGTGCCGGCACCCAATGTCAGGGTGGTACAGAAATGGCTCTTGAGTGAGGAAGTAGAAAATGTGATCCCCAGTGATTCCCGGTTTGTGTGGGGAAGTGACCCCTACTATTTCAACGACACGGAATACCACACCCTATATCTGGTCAAAGATGAGCCTGAACTGACCGGTGCCATGCTTACAAATGCCCAGGTTCAGATCGGATCCGGCTCACAGAATTTTAATGCCGGCTCTGCCGAAGTTCATATGGAGCTCAACAGCGAAGGCACAAAGGATTTTGCCCGGGCCACGGGGATGAATGTCGGCAAAAAGCTGGCGATCATACTGGACGGTAAAGTAAAGTCCGCGCCGAACATTCGGGAAAAAATCCCGTCAGGAAGCGCACGCATCGACAACATCGGGACCATGACAGAAGCACAGGATCTGGCGCTGGTGCTCCGTGCCGGTGCCCTTCCCGCTCCGGTGGAGATCATCACCGAAAACACTGTGGGACCCAGCCTGGGGCAGGACTCGATCCAGAAAGGCAGCTTGTCCGCAGTGGTCGGTCTTTTGCTGGTGATCATCTTTATGGTGATATACTACCGCGTACCCGGTATGGTGGCGGATCTGGCATTGATTCTCAACATCATCTTTGTCCTCGCGGTCATGGCCAGCTTTCATGCGACCCTGACACTGCCCGGCATTGCCGGCATTATTCTCACCGTCGGTATGGCCGTGGATGCGAACGTGTTGATCTTTGAACGTATCCGGGAAGAACGTGCCTCCGGAAAGACGCCGAGAGCGTTTATCGATAACGGATACGGTCGCGCCTTTACCACCATCCTGGATGCCAACGTGACCACACTGATTACCGCCATCGTTCTGTACAGCTTTGGTACCGGTCCGATTAAAGGATTCGCTCTGACCCTGTCCATCGGCATCCTGGCCAGCATGTTTACTGCCATCGTGGTCACACGACTGGTCTTTGAACTTCTTCCCGGCAAAATGGATCTGAACAAAGTGTTCAAATATTAATCCGTGACCGACCCTGAGCGCTCTCGGGGCCGGAAGGGAACGGCTGCAACCGCATCGTGTTTCGCGATGCGGTTCCGCAGCCTCCGGGTGAATGCACATCCCATCGATCCAATGGAAGAAATGTCACCCGCTCGATACAAAATGTAACGCGAATAAAAATGGATATTGGATTCCGATCAAGCGGAATCCGGGGCAAAGATTAGATAATCTGGAACGGTTGAGGAGAAAACCTATACCATGCAAATTTTTCGAGAAACTAAAATCGACTTTTTGGGAAAACGGCGCATTGCCTACATCCTTTCTGCGGCAGCCATTGTCATCGGTCTCATCTCCCTGATTTTCCATGGCGGCATCAAGTATAGCATTGATTTTACCGGTGGAACGTCCCTTCAAATCGCCTTTGAAAAGCCTATCGATGCCGGGGATATCCGGGGTTCTATCAGTGAACTCGGATTTTCCAAAGCAGAAATCAAAAAGATAGGGATGGAGAACAATAACGAATTTATCATTCGTGTTGAACAAATTGGTGAAGGTGCAGAGACATCCGAAATGATCGAAACCAAACTGACCGAAGATTTTCCGGACAATCCCTACGATATCCGGGCGGTAACGGAAATTGGACCCAAAATCGGCAGCGAACTGCGTCAGGCTGCTATTCTAGCCGTTTTGATTTCTCTGCTGGGAATCCTGATTTATGTCAGCTGGCGATTCGAATTCAAATTCGCTGTCGGTGCCGTTATCGCACTCTTTCATGATGTTCTGATTACTCTCGGTATCTTTTCGCTGCTGAATCTGGAAATTTCACTGGCGGTCGTGGCGGCATTTCTGACCATCGTGGGCTACTCTTTGAACGATACCATCGTGGTCTATGATCGGATCCGTGAAAATCTGAAAACCTATCGCAGAGAAAAATATCAGAACATACTCAACATCAGCATCAACCAAACCCTGACCCGTACCATCGTCACATCCTTGACCACTCTGATCGTGGTGCTGGTATTGTTCTTGTTCGGCGGATCTGTTATTCACAACTTTAGTCTGGCTTTGATCCTGGGAGTATTGATCGGTACCTATTCCTCTGTTTTCGTTGCCAGTCCTATTGTGTTGGAATGGTATCTCAAATTTGAACATTCTAAAACCCGCAAAGCCGCACGTTCAGCGCGATAATACGGGAGCGACAGATGATCCAATTTTCCGATCGGCCAACTGACGGCCTCACCGTCATCGAATTGTCCGGAAAAATAATGGGTGGCCCCGATGCCGCTCAACTGAATGACCGGCTGCATGAGCTACTCGAATCGGGTCAAATCCACATCATAGCAGATCTTTCGCAAGTGGAATGGATGAACAGTTCCGGCCTGGGCATTCTGATCAGTGGGTTGACCACGATCCGGAATGCCGGAGGTGACTTGAAATTGGCTGCGGTGACAGACCGAATCAAAAGTTTGCTCACCATAACAAAACTGGCAAATGTCTTTGATATTCACGACACGGTAGAACAAGCCAAGGCGAGTTTTCACTGATCAACCCGTGTGAGTAGACTGTTAAAACTCCGAGCAACCTGGTCTGTTCGGAGTTTTTTATTTCAGCCAGGGTTGACGTGTCCGCTTTTTGAGGACAAGGCCCTTGACGGCTAAAAAAGATGGGAGAGCTTTATGTCTGTTAAAGTAATTGTTGGGGCACAATGGGGTGATGAGGGCAAGGGCAAAATAGTCGATCTTTTAAGCGAACAGGTCGACATCGTTGCCCGCTACCAGGGAGGACCCAATGCCGGGCATACCGTCGTGGTTGATCAGGATGAAATTATCCTGCACCAAATCCCTTCCGGTATTTTGAGAGAACATGCGATCTGCGTCATCGGCAACGGGGTGGTGATCGATCCGCAGGTTCTGATGGAAGAGATCCGTTTTTTGCAAAGCCAGGGAATCGATATTACCGGACGTTTGTTTCTCAGCCACCGGGCCCATCTGATTATGCCCTACCACCGCGTTCTCGACAGTTCCAGAGAAGAATCCCAGGGGAATTCCAAAATAGGCACCACCGGTCGCGGTATCGGGCCGGCTTATGTGGACAAGTACAATCGCTCCGGTGTCAGGATCGTCGATTTGCTGGACAGCCAGATTTTGCGGGAAAAATTAACCCGCGCTATTCAGGAAAAAAACAAAGTCCTTCGACAAATCTATAATGCGGAAGCACTGGATACCGATAAAATCGTCAATGATTATATCGATTTCGACAAACAGATCGATGACTATGTCACCGATGTCTCTGTATTGTTGAGAAACGCGATCCGGGAAAACAAAAGACTGTTGATCGAGGGGGCGCAGGGCACCATGCTGGATATCGACTTTGGCACCTATCCCTATGTCACCTCATCCAATCCCACCGCCGGCGGTGCCTGTACCGGCCTCGGTATCGGTCCCACCTGCATCGAAACGGTTCTTGGCATTGCAAAAGCCTATACGACCCGGGTCGGGATGGGCCCCTTTCCCACAGAGTTTGATCAAACATTCGGCGATGAGGTTCGAAAACTGGGGGGCGAATTTGGAGCCACCACCGGCCGGCCCAGACGATGTGGCTGGCTGGACACTGTCGTGCTGAATCACGCCGTGGGAATCAATGGCCTCACACATTTCGCCCTGACAAAACTGGATGTTCTGGATTCCTTGGATGAGATCAAAATTTGCACCGGATATCACTATCGGGGAAAAACCTATCGACATTTTCCAGCCGAATCCTGGGTTCAGGAAAACTGTCAACCGGTGTACGAAACCCACCCCGGCTGGAAACAGAACACACAAGCCGCTCGCGAAATCGATGATTTACCCCAAAATGCAGTGGACTATTTGAAACGAATTCAGGATGTGACCGAAACACCCATCTCAATCGTCTCTGTGGGATCCCGGCGTGACCAAACCATCATGGTGGACGGATTTTTATCTTGATTTTCTCTCACAGGTTTTGTATTCTACACTAGACGCACATAGTTGCGATTTATATAACCTTTTTAACGCAAGGGATGTCTATGAATCGGTTTCTCAAACGACTGAAAGACATCTGGTCCAAACGATATGAATGGATAAGTGCAGACTTTTGGCGTCCGGACGTCCAACTCTCACGCGCCCGGGCGTTTTCAATTTACCAGATACAGCTGGTCTATTTTGTTGTTCGTTCCTTTTTCAGAGACCGCCTGCTCATACGAGCCTCCGCACTGGTATATGCAACCCTGCTCTCCATCGTCCCCATTCTCGCCCTCATGTTTTCATTGCTCAAGGCATTCGGCTTCCACAACAAACTGGAGCCCGCTTTGGAACAATTTTTACACCCGCTGGGCGAAGAAGCGGTCAATCGAATCGTCCCCACCATTCTCAATTTCGTCAACAATGTCAACGTCGGCGTCATTGGCGCCGTGGGGATGCTGATTCTGCTCTTTTCTGTCTTTAGTATCATCAACAACATCGAACGTGCATTCAATGATATCTGGCAGGTCAAAAAAACCCGTCCCTTTTCCAGAAAACTCACCGATTATCTCAGCATCCTGATTCTGGGTCCGGTATTGGTGTTCCTGGTCCTCGGAGTTGTGGCCTCGTTCGAGGAAACCGGATTGTTTCAACTGACGCGTCTGCCCGTGCTCAATTGGATCATCGACAAAGGGACACCCATTGTCGCCACCTGGGTCGCCTTTTATTTTATTCTTACGTTTGTCCCCAATACACACGTCTCTTTTATATCCGCATCGATCGGAGCGATTCTGGCAGGTACGCTCTGGCAACTCTCTAACGGGATGTTTTCTAATTTTATCGCAACCAGCTATCAATATAGCTACAAAGCCGCCATATACGCTGGATTGGCAACATTGCCCCTGTTTCTGTTCTGGCTGTATATCAACTGGTCGATCGTTTTGCTGGGAGCGGAAATCTCCTTCACGCATGACAACCTCGATCGTCTCACTCTGGAAAAGGATATTCATCAATACAGCAAACACTATATTGAAAATCTCTCCCTCAAAGTGATTCTCCTGTCCGCCATTCGGTTTGAACAGGGTGGCAATCCACCCACCGCAAATGAAATGAGCAAGCTCTTTCGAGAACCCGAGCCGCTCTTACAGTCAGTTCTCTCTTCCTGTGTGCAAATGAAACTGCTACTTGTTACCAATGAGGATCAAAACGGATATATTCCACACCAGGCCACACACTCTCTTTCACTTGCCGCAATTATCGATAAATTCAGATCTACGGGTATATCCCCCAGGGATGAGCATCATCAAAAAGCGATCAGCAAAGTGGTCCAGGAGGTACAAAACGGGCTTTTCAACGTACAAAAAACCTATCTGGGGGACTCTAGCCTGTATGACCTGGTCCAAAATGTAACAGATAAACAAAAAGACTCTTCCGCGTAAGCCTAAGGGACAGGTCATTGCCAATGCATCAGGGGGTCTTGTGCACGGTATTCAGCCCGTTCTACTCCTTTGCTTCCTCGCTCTTTTCACCGGCGGTCCCGCCCTCGCCGGCGAGCCCTGTGTTCGTCTTTCAGAAATTCTCTACAATCCCATCGAAGACGAAAGCACCAATGAATTCGTAGAGATTGTCAATCACTCTGATCGTCCTGTCGATCTGGACGGATGGCGCCTGTGCGATGAAGATCAGTGCGACCATCTTTTACCTGTCGACAGTTCCCTGATTCTTATGCCGGGACAGTACGGCTTGGTTTTGGTACCCGGTTATTTTGAAAACGAGGGGGTGTATCACACCCGGATCCCGGACTCTACCCTGCTCATTACGATAGACGATGCCTCTCTGGGACATCGGGGTCTGGCAAACAGCCGCTCCGAATGTGTTACACTTCTCTCCCCGAACGGGGACTCGAGTTCACACACCTACAAGGTACCGGTAGCCAACGGGTTTTCAAAAGAACGGCGTTATCTCAAAAAACCCAACAGCTACGAAAATTGGGCGACCTCTGACATTCAAAACGGGACTCCCGGAAAAAACAACTCTATCGCTCCACCACCCTACGATCTGTATCTTTATTGTACTTTTCCATTCCAATCGACCCGAAAAGACTCTGTTTCTATTCATGCACATATTCAGAACACAGGAACCAAAACACTAACAAATCTTGTCGTTTCGTTGTGGCATTCCACAGATGAGAAAAGGATCGCCTCCATCCCAATCGATTCATTGCTACAGCCAACAGACAGTCTGACCGTCACGTTTCGATTGCCCCCTCTTAAACCCGATCGTCATATCCGAAGGGTTACAGTGTCAACGGACTCGTTCTCCTGGGCGGATACGATATCCTTTACCGTCGATTATTGTCCTGGTGACGTTATCATCAATGAATACTCTAGCCTTGAGCAAAACTGGATCGAATTGTACAACCATACTCAATCCAATGTGACGCTATACGGATGGGTCATCGAATGGTCAACCCTCAAAGACAGGATGAATCATGCAATCGACACACAATCCGCGATCCCCCCAAACGGATTTTATCTGTTAAGCAGCGGGATCTGGCAGGATTCCTTGCAATGGAGCTGTCGCTCCCCATGGTATTCAAAGGTGCCCGATTCGTTTACAGAGCCTATCTCCTCGGTCGTATTGACCTCTCCTCTGGGATCTCGTATCGACTCTGTCCGGATCAACAGATCCGGGACCTGCTCTATGGAACGGAGGGTGCCATCATCTGAAGCCTCCTGGGTGGCGTGCAGACATCCCTTCGGCTCGACACCCGGGGAACCCAACAGTCATATGAGCGACTTTTCCGATCCCGCTCTCCAGCCCCCGAATCTTGATATAAAAACAGATATCCCCAAACGGGGCGATTCCATTCAGGTTGCGATACCGGTTGTAAACTGGGGCAATCAACCCGCGGTTATCGATTCCATCGGTATTGAACAGAGGATTTGCGGGTCAACCCACTCGATGGGATCGACACACTATTACCCGGTCAGTCCTTTGTACCCAATGCAGCGAGATACCATCCGGTGCCCACTGGAATCCAAACCCGGGTGGCATTCGGTGATTCTGACGCTTTATGCCGCGACAGACACGTATCCCAATAACAATCGCCAGAGTTTTAATCAACCTATAGGACACCGTTATAACGATCTTGTCATCAATGAAATTCAATTCAATCCCGATAACAGCCAAAGTGAATGGATTGAACTCTATAACCCTCTCGAGCAGACTGTCGATATCGTGCGCTGGACCTTGTGTGATGCCCATCGATGCGTCTCGCTGGCAGAGACGTCATCAATTATGGCAGGTGAGTATCTGGTACTGGTGGAAGACACGTCTCGTTTTGTCCGGAGAGTCGACGCACCGATCATCGAGCTGTCTCTCCCTCCGTTGAACAATTCCGGAGATGTCATCTCTCTGTATGACGCTACAAAAAGTCTTATCGACAGCATCGACTATGTGGGTCCGACCGATCTGAACCGGTCGATTGAGCGTATTCGATATGAAATGGCGTCGAATGATCCGGACAACTGGACGCAGTGCCGGAATGCGTATGGATCCACGCCGGGCTTTCTAAACAGTGTCAGTCCCAGAGAAGTTGATGCCGGATGGTCAGGTCCCTTTACGATAGAGTCAAATTCATATGAGACCGGACAAGCGGTAACTCTAACAGCCATCGCACTCAATGCCGGTCGTCACCCCCTCAATTCGTGTGAAATTCGCCTCTGGCAGTGTAAGGGGCAGGACTCCTCAACCAGGGAATCCATCGCTCGAAAAGATGTGCCTACACTGGCTCCGTTTCAGACCTCTCCAGTTCAATTTCAATGGACACCGATGTGCGCAGGCCTTTATACACTGGAAGCCGAGATGATCTGCCCGAACGATCAAAATCCCATAAATAACAGACTGGACACATTATATTATGCAAGTTATCCACGCGGTACCCTGGTCATCAATGAGGTGATGAACCGACCTGCTGTGGGAGAACCGGAATGGATCGAGCTCTATAATACTACAACAGAACCCATTGACAGCTGGCAATGGCGGTTTCACGACAATAGAGTAGAGGATTCGATTCCATTGAATATCAAACCACCCTCAATCGCTCCGGGAGCATTTTTGGTCTTTGGTGACGATTCGACTGTCGTCGAATGGCTTCCGGATACTGCAACCTTTTGTTCCGTACGCTCTCTGCCGGCCCTGAATCTGGAGGATACATTGGTCATTCTGGACTGCAACGACATCGTTCTGGACAGCGTTATTATTTCAGCGGAACTGAAAGGCAAATCCATGGAACGCATTTCACCGCAGAGCAAAGGAACATCGGCAAGGAATTGGACGGCGAGTGTTGATCCCCGGGGCCACACCGCAGGAAGAGTAAACAGTGTGGCCATTGAATCCGCACCGAAAGCCCCCAACCTCACCGTTCAACCCAATCCCTTTACGCCGAACGGTGATGGACACTGTGATCACACCTCGATTCATCTCGAACTTCCCCTGCGCCCGACCGCAGTCAATATCAAGGTATTTGATGTCAAGGGAAGAAGAGTACGCTTTTTATGTAACAATGAACCTGTTGGACACGAACGTACGGTAATATGGGATGGTAAAGATGACGATGGCAGGAGATGCCGGATGGGGATATATATCGTCCACGTCGAAGCGTGGTCCGTGCAACCAAGACGATCGCTGGAATGTGTCAAAACCGTGGTCCTGGCTCAGCCCCTTTAGGGTGACTCTGCTGGATTTCGGGCTTGGACAGCTAAAGAATCAAATGGAATAGGATCCAGAGCTTTCATGGCCTTTAAAAGACTGTCCATTCGAAAACTAATTTTGTCATGATGAATAGGGTATAGACTATCGGGCACCCTTGTATCCGCAGACCACCTTTTTCTGATATCTTCGATTCGTTCGATGAAACTGGAATCCATCATGATATCCATCTTTTTCTCAAACTCTGGTGTTATGACGATCTGCTTCCGAACTGTTGGACTGTAAAGGCTATCCAGCTGGTCCTGGAACACTCTAAACTCTATCAGTTTTCGTGCCAATTCCTCTCGTTTTTCTTTGTGAAGTTTGGGGGGAGAGGGTGGCAGGTCAGAGAGCTCTCGTTCAAACCGATCATAGATGTATTCAGGATCCGGAATAGAATCCGGGTAAAGAACAGAATAATTCATCGTGATGGAAGCGACTCGTTTAATTTCCTCTTCGCTCACCTGATTCTTGTCCACCCGGGATAAAAAGTTGGCGTAAAATGTTCTCAAAGATTCCTTTTGAGGACCTTCCGGAACCGCTTCGATCAGGTTGTTTGCTATTTGTCGCAAAGAACTCGTCAGGGGATCATTGCAATACCGGTTCTGAGGCATGACAACAAAGTAAATGATCGAGGACAGGGTCAACACCAAAACGACCCATCCCGTCCGTTTAAGCCATTTCATTGTTTCGTCCTTTATCGGATAAAGACCATATGTTTTATGGCCACCTCATGTCTATAGGTCATCGTCCGGGGCCGGCTCCTGTTCTACCGGTACAATGATATCGAGTGCGTTGTGATCGACCGAGAACCGTATCACATCACCTCCTTCTCCGGGTTCGCCATCTGCGTGATAGGGACCGGCATGTTCGCGAAATATTTCCAGCTGATCGGTCTGATAGCGCTCATATTTTCGAATCTTGTCGATTTTTCCGGTAAACAATTTGGGGAGATGGTACAAGCCGTACCATAGCGTAATTCGATGTATGATGCAGATATCCAACAATCCATCATCGACTCGGGCATGAGGAGCGATGATGGCCCCGTTTCCCCACTGACGTGTGTTGGCAATAGCGACCAAAAGCGCCGGCGCCACCACTTGGCGATTATTGAATTTCAGGATAAAAACTTCCGGCTTGTAAGAAATGAATTCACGGAATCCGATTGTAAAGTAGGGCAACGGTCCGCGCAAACTGACATCGTCAAAGAGCTTACCCACAAGAGCATCAAATCCCACTCCCGCGACGACAAAATAGTAGCGATTATTGACCTTACCGGCATCGATGGTTCGGACGCGTCCCTGCAACAAGAGGTTGGTTGAGCGTCTTATCGAGACAGGGATATCGAGACCACGGGCGAGTCCGTTACCGGATCCGATGGGTATGATTCCCATGGCGACACCAGAGTGAACCAGGGCGGAGGCGACTTCATTTGCTGTACCATCACCGCCTACTGCGACAACCGCATCGTAACCTGCCTCGATACAGTTCTGGGCGATAATTTTTGCATGTCCGCGGTATGTGGTCTCCTCAAAATCATAGGTAAACGATGCGGATTCGAGCGTTCGTTCAATGATTCTGCGTATAATAATCGGGCTGTTTAAAACCCCTGATCGGGGATTCTGAATAAACTTTACCTTTTTCAGGTCCACGTTATATTCCTGCTTATGGTCATCGTCCTGGCTCTATTGGCCGTTGCATAGTCGATTACGTCCGGACATCATGACAACATTGCTCCAAAACAACAGGCAGAGTCGACCGTTTGGAGGACATGGATATGAAACCAAACCGTTAAGGGCGACATCGATTCAATATCCTCGAGTTTTCATGCCCCCCATGGACGATCAAACACAACTACCTCCCGGATTCGGTGCAAAGCACCGAATCCCCAATATAATCAATATGATATTTTCACCAATTGGGTGAAAATATCGATTGTTTTAAATAGAACATAATCATAACGATAGTTTTTGTTGGATTCTGTTAA